>CAMGET010000082.1 GCA_946055175.1 uncultured Roseburia sp. | reverse complement strand
GGGAGTGTAGCCAGTTCTTCTTCTGCCTGCTCTAACAGCTCTTTGGGGTTACCATAGAGACCAAGATCCTGACATGGCGGTGAGAGTATCGGCCAGCAAATAAACGCAAGGGATAGAATAATGGAAATTAGTGCATAGCCACCGGAAATGAGGATAAATAATAAAAGAAGCGAATTGCCAATCGGACTATAGTCAGGTTCGCTTAAATAATAAGGTGAGACTTTACTTCTAATGCCATTGTCAGTCCATTCCAAATCTTTTGCAATGTTATCTAAAAGAAGGTAAAAAGTATCGCCTCCTTTTAAAAGCTCTGCTGAAAAAGTAATCTTTGGTATGGTAGGGAGTCCTTCCTCACAGGTTTTTGGCGAAAGAAGCACAATAAAACATTCCTCATTGCGGACCGTGTAGTAATAATAACCGGTTGTGTTGCCTAAAAAAGTTCTGGTATAGCCGGTAAAATGCAAATCTGTCAATATGGCACTGACGTATTTTTCGCCATTTCGGTAAGTGCTGTCTAAGGTGGCATCTGCTTTCAGAGTATCAGGGAAGAATAAATCGCCAAGTGAAAGGAAAAACCACAGACCTAATAACAGTATCAGATACACAACAGGAGAAAACAATCTACGCTTATAATATGCTTTTATATTTCGTGAAATATAGTGGTCATAATTTTCCTGCATTAAAAATTAACCATGCCTTTCTGTAAACTGCAAGTTAAGTATAATGGTTCGAAAAAAAATAATCAAGCAGACAATGGGTGAAACTTGCTTTTCTTTAGGAAAATTGGTACACTTGCCTATAGAGTAGGGGGATGTCTGCAGGCATAACCAAAAAGAGAAAAAGAAATCAGGCGGTGAATCGTGGAAGCATACACAAGTTTTGCACGGGTTTATGATTTGTTCATGGACAATGTGCCTTATGAAGAGTGGAGTGAATATATCATATCTCTCCTTACGGAAGCGGGAATAAAAGACGGACTGGTGGCAGATCTTGGCTGCGGAACCGGAAAGATGACAAGACTACTTTCAAAAGCCGGTTACGATATGATTGGAATTGATAATTCGGGGGAAATGTTAGAGATTGCCAGAGAGCATCAATACGAAGAAGATGACGGCATCCTTTATCTCTTACAGGATATGCGTGAGTTTGAACTTTACGGAACCGTTCGTGCAGTCATCAGTATCTGTGATTCCATGAATTATCTTTTAGAGGAAGCGGATCTGCTTACCGTATTTAAATTAGTGAATAATTATTTAGATCCGAAGGGCTTATTTATTTTTGATTTAAATACCAGATACAAATACGAAATCCTTTTAGGGGAAACGACCATTAGTGAAAACCGTGAAGAAGGTAGTTTTATCTGGGATAATTATTTTGATGAAGAAGAAGGCATCAATCAGTACGATTTGACGCTTTTCATCCGGGAAGAAGGAGATTTATACAGAAAATATGAAGAAACCCATTTCCAGAGGGTGTATGAATTAGAAACAGTAAAACGTTTGCTAAAGGAAGCCGGACTTATGTTTGTAGCGGCCTATGATGCTTTTACGAAAGAACCGGTAAGAGAGGATAGCGAGCGGATTTATATTATTGCAAGAGAACAGGAGAAAAAATAGCATGAACGATTATATTGTAAGAGCGACAGCAGCAGACAGTTCCATTCGTGCCTTTGCCATTACCTCTAAAAATATGGTAGAAGAAGCAAGAGAGCATCATCATACGACACCGGTGATCACAGCAGCGCTTGGTCGCTTATTATCAGCGGCTTCTATGATGGGCAGCATGATGAAGGGGGAAAAGGATTTACTTACCATTCAGATTCAGTGCAGTGGACCTGCACAGGGACTGACGGTAACAGCCGATTCGGCCGGACATGTAAAAGGATTTCCTAAGGTTTCCGATGTCATACTGCCACCGAATGCACTGGGAAAACTTGATGTAGGCGGGGCACTCGGAATGGGCGTCATGAGCGTGATTAAGGATATGGGATTAAAAGAGCCTTATGTGGGACAGACTGTATTACAGACTGGTGAAATCGCAGAAGATTTAACCTATTATTTTGCGACCTCCGAACAAATCCCTTCTGCAGTCGGCCTTGGTGTGTTAGTAAATAAAGACGGCTCCGTTAAGCAGGCCGGAGGGTTTATTATTCAGCTGATGCCGTTCACCCCGGATGATATCATTGAGAAACTGGAGAAAAAGATCGGAGAGATTAAATCTGTAACAGAGATGTTAGAGGATGGAAATACACCGGAAGAGATTTTAGAGATTATTTTAGGAGAATTTGGACTGGAAATTACAGATACCATGCCGGCGGCCTTCCACTGTGACTGTTCAAAGGAACGTGTATCCAGAGCAATCGCGACATTAAGTCGGAAAGATTTGGATGACATTATTAATGATGGCGAGTCGATTGAAGTAAAATGCCAGTTCTGTAACCGGGCATATCAGTTTTCCATTGAAGACTTAAAGGAGATGAGGAAAAAGTGAGACACGGATTTATAAAGGTTGCGGCAGTAACACCGAAAATTGTAGTGGCAGACCCTTCTTATAATGCAGACCTTATTTGTGACTGCATTGCAGAAGCGTCAGTTGCAGGCGCAAAAATCATTGTTCTTCCGGAACTTTGCATCACCGGTTATACCTGTGGCGACCTTTTTTTACAGGAGAAGCTGTTATCTGAGGCAAAAGATGCACTTTTAAAGATTGCAGGTTTTACAAGTGATATGGATTGCCTGATTTTTGTGGGACTTCCATATGTATACCATGGAAAATTATATAATGTGGCAGCAGCAGTTTCAAAAGGAAAGATTCTTGGACTGGTGCCAAAGAGTTATATTCCGACTTATAATGAATTTTATGAGGGACGCCATTTCACCAAGGGAATGCAGGAAGTCGTTGAGGTGGCGATTGCAGAAGGTATTACGGTGCCAATGGGAACAAATTTACTGCTTTCCTGCAGCGAAGTACCGGAACTAAAGGTAGGCGTGGAAATCTGTGAGGACTTGTGGAGCCCGATGCCACCAAGTACTTTGCATGCGTTAAATGGCGCCAGCGTCATTGTGAATTTATCAGCATCCAATGAGACAACAGGAAAGGATACCTATCGGAGGAGTCTTGTGAGCGGACAGTCAGCGAGACTGCTGTGCGGTTACATTTATGCCAGTGCAGGAGATGGAGAATCCACGCAGGACGTTGTTTACTCTGCGCATAATCTGATTGCAGAAAACGGAAAGGTTCTGGCAGAAGCAGAACGATTTAAAAATGAAACCATTTATTCGGAAATTGACGTATTCCGTTTGGAGATGGAACGACGCAGAATGACTACTTTTGAGACGAGATTTGACGGATATAAAGAGATTCCGTTTTCCCTGAAAGTAACAGAAACGAAACTTACCAGAGTCATTGAGACGATGCCGTTTGTTCCATCCGGTGAGCAGGACAGAAGAAAGCGATGTGAAGAAATTTTTAGCATACAGGCAATGGGACTTAAGAAACGTTTGGAGCATACTCACTGCAAATCTGCAGTCATCGGTATTTCAGGCGGATTAGATTCGACACTGGCATTGCTTGTCACCGTGCGGGCTTTTGACTTGATTGGAATGTCCCACGAAAATATTAAGGCAGTTACGATGCCGGGATTTGGTACAACGGATCGTACTTATGAGAATGCTGTAAAATTAATTCATTCTTTAGGTGCGGATTTTACGGAGATTTCTATTAAAGAAGCGGTAAAAGCGCATTTTGCGGATATCGGACAGAATAGCAATGTACATGATGTGACTTATGAAAACAGCCAGGCGAGAGAACGTACACAGATTCTAATGGACCTTGCCAATAAGACCGGTGGAATGGTAATCGGAACAGGTGATTTGTCCGAGCTTGCTTTAGGCTGGGCAACCTATAATGGTGACCATATGTCCATGTATGCGGTCAACAGTTCTGTACCAAAGACTTTGGTACGTCACCTGGTGCGTTATTATGCAGATACCTGTGGAGATGCTGCGCTGGAAGCCGTTTTATTAGATGTACTGGATACTCCGGTATCGCCGGAACTGCTTCCGCCGGAGGATGGTAAGATATCCCAGAAAACGGAAGATCTGGTGGGACCGTATGAACTTCATGATTTTTTCCTTTACCATATGCTGCGCCTTGGCTATGGACCGGAAAAAATCTATCGACTGGCCCGCTATGCTTTTGCAGGAGCTTACGATGATGAAACCATTTTAAAATGGCTTAAAAATTTCTATCGCAGATTTTTCAGTCAGCAGTTTAAGCGTTCCTGTCTGCCTGATGGACCGAAAGTCGGAAGCGTTGCAGTGTCACCGAGAGGAGATTTGCGTATGCCTTCGGATGCCAGCGCAGGAATATGGCTGAAGGAATTGGATGGGATGGAATAGGATTTTGATTATGTTGGTAGACCGGGGTAAATTTTTTGCTTTTATCGTTGCTTTGCCCCGAGATTTCAGTTATATGGGGTAATTAGATGAACGAGTAATCCCATTTAGTCAAAATTAATATCTATTTTAACTTCTTATGCCCCGCATTTGTAAATGGCGGGGCATAAGCGTATTTTATACAAGGATATTTTGAAAAAAGGGGAGAACAGGAAGGCATGATATACCCCGTAAACTGTGTTGAGTGGGGTAATTATTTCAGATTTTTCTTAGCCCTTCCCTGAGCATGTATGTAGAAACTTTTTCTAATCTTAATCTCAGAGAAAAAATCCAAAATACTATTTACCAAAGCCTCTATTTATGTTTTAATATCTAATATCAACTTAATAAAGGAGGGTTTTATTACGATTTATGAAGAAATGATAGCCAGGAAGCAATGGCTAGAACAAAAAATCAAATCTATTGAAACACAGCTTATCACATTTCCAGAAGGAAAACTCTATTGTACGCGCAATGGAAACCGAACTAAATGGTATCATCGCAAAGAACACAAATCAACTTATCTTCCCAAAAAAGAACGAAAATTAGCCGAACAATTGGCGATGAAAGAGTACTTTCTATGTTTGCTGGATGACATGCGAGATGAGAAAAAGGCAATTGAATTCTATTTACAATATTGCGAAACAAAAGTAAATTGTGCAGAACGCTTTGCCAAAGAAAAAACGGGTTTCCGGGAATTACTAGTGTCTTACCCTGATTTTGATTCAAATTTGTTTGAATTGTCTTCAGATTCTATAGATAGAGAGATACAACAATGGCTAAATACTCCCTATCGAAAAAATCCTTATTTCCCAGAACAACTGACACACAAAACACTTTCTGACTATTATGTACGATCGAAATCGGAGGCAATGATTGATACGGCATTGCATTTGAAACAGATTCCATTTCGTTATGAATGTGAATTGATGTTAGGAGAATGTATTGTCTATCCTGATTTTACAATCAAACATCCGAAAACCGGGCAAATCTATTATTGGGAACATTTTGGACGCATGGATGATCCTGCCTACTATCATAAACCTTTTCACAAATTACAACTCTATACGATGCACGAGATTGTGCCAAGTATTCAATTAATTACCACTTATGAGACAAAAAAGCATCCTCTTAGTATAGAAGAAGTGGATGATATTATTAGAAAAAATTTTTGTTGACAAATAATATTATATGGCATATAGTATTGCTAAACAAATAATATTATAGAAATATAAATATTATAAAATCAATAATAGTAAGTACGCTATGCGAACTTTCTATTAACATGAATAAGAAAAGGAGTGATTGCATGGTTTTTAATACAGGAGCGACGCTACTGGATGCGATTGTTCTTGCGGTTGTCTCGAAGGAAGAGGAAGGGACATATGGGTATAAGATTACGCAGGATGTGAGACGTGCGATAGAGGTATCCGAGTCAACACTCTATCCGGTACTCAGACGATTGCAAAAGGATGGATATCTGATTGTATATGACAGAGAATGTGGCGGAAGAAACCGCAGGTATTATCAGATAACGGAAGCAGGCGATGAGAAGCTTGCAATGTATCGGAATGAATGGGAAGTATATGCTTCCAATATTTCAGCGATATTTTCAGGAAAGGCATAGGGATAGAGGATGAGGAAAGAAGAGTTTTTAGAACAATTGGAAATGTTACTTGCCGATATCTCAGCAGAAGAACGGGCTGAGGCTATGGCATTTTACCGCAGCTATTTTGAAGACGCGGGAATGGGAAATGAAGAAAAAATACTGGCAGAATTAGAATCGCCGGAAAAAGTGGCAGAGATTATCAAGAGAGACCTGGGCATGGTATGCACGACAGGGACGAAAACTGATGATGCAAACAGTGAGGAAGCAAAACGGGAGAATGAACGAAAGAACAATACTATTCTGG
>CAMGET010000081.1 GCA_946055175.1 uncultured Roseburia sp. | reverse complement strand
CATGCAGAAGGCTCCGTGCAGGGAGCGAAATTATATACATATATTCAGGATGCAAGCGCAAGCCTGATGGTGAAAAAACGCCCGTTGATTCTTATCTGCCCGGGCGGTGGTTATAATCATGTGTCAGACCGTGAGGCAGAGCCTCTGGCTGTCCGGTTTTTAGCCATGGGCATGCATGTGGCAGTATTGCGTTATTCGGTGACACCGGCGGTCTTCCCGACACAACTTCTGGAACTGGCGGCTGCAATGAAGCTGGTGCATGAGTATGCAGAGGAATGGAATGTAATAGAAGAGAAGATTTTTGTGTTAGGCTGCTCCGCGGGCGGACATCTTGCAGCTTCCCTTGGGGTATTCTGGCAGGAAGCATGGCTTTCCGAAAAATCCGGTGTGAAAAAAGAGTGGCTGCGCCCGGCAGGCATGATTTTATGCTATCCGGTAATCACATCAGGTGAGTTTGCGCACAGGGGCTCCTTTGATATGCTCATGAAAGGACAGGAGAGTGTGGAACTGTTAGAGCAGCTTTCTCTGGAAAAACATGTGACAGAGCAGACACCTCCGGCATTTATCTGGCATACGGCATCAGACGCCAGTGTTCCGGTGGAAAATTCACTTCTTTTTGTAAGTGAGCTGCACAAGCATGGAGTAGAGGTAGAATTTCACATGTATCCGGTCGGAAAACACGGACTTTCTACCGCAGACGAGCTCTCACAGAACAGTGATGGTACCGGACTTCAGCCGGAGTGTACAAGCTGGCTTGGCTTAGCGCAGACCTGGTTAAAGAAGAGAGCATGGTAAGGGAGGCAATATGACATTACAACAGTTAAGGTACGCGATTACAATTGCAGACTGTGGTTCCATGAACGAGGCGGCAAAACACCTCTTTATTTCTCAGCCGAGTTTATCAGAAACCATGAAAGAATTGGAAAACGAAATCGGCTTTGATATCTTCTTACGTTCCAACCGGGGAATCATCATTACACCGGAAGGAGAAGAGTTCTTAGGCTATGCCAGAGAGGTGGCAGAGCAGTTTGGTTTATTACAGGCAAAGTACATAGATAAGGTTGCGAAAGAAAAGTTCAGCGTTTCTACGCAGCATTATACCTTTGCGGTGAAGGCGTTCGTAGAAACGGTTAAGCAGGTAGGAATGGACAGGTACGAGTTTGCCGTGCATGAAACCATGACGGCAGATGTCATTGAGAATGTGAAGAATTTTAAAAGTGAAATCGGTGTTTTGTACTTAAATGATTTTAACGAGAAGGTACTGACGAAGCTTTTTAAGGAATATGGACTTGAATTTGTGGAGCTGTTTACCTGTGACACCTATGTTTATTTATGGGCTGGGCATCCTTTGGCAAAGAAGGATGTCATTTCCATGAGTGAATTGGATGACTATCCGTGCCTGGCTTTTGAACAGGGGAAAAACAATGCCTTCTATTTTTCAGAAGAGATGAAGAGTACTTATGAATATAAGCGGTTGATTAAGGCAAATGACAGAGCGACACTTCTTAATATGATGAAGGGGTTAAATGCCTACACCTTATGTTCCGGCATTGTCTGCGAGGAATTAAACGGAAGCGAGTATCTGGCAGTTCCGTTGCTTGAAACAGAAAAAATGCGGATCGGGTATCTGAAACGAAAAGGCGCAAAACTCAGCCATATCGGAGAGCTTTATGTGAAGGAACTTAAGAAGTATAAAGATAATGTTATGTAAGCTGAAAATAAGCATGCTGAGTATTTTCACTTTGACCTCACTATAGGATAAACCTATAGCAAGGTCAAGGTTTTCTATATTAACACTTTTATATGGCAGAAGATATAATGGAAAATGTCTTAAGAACAGAAAACAAGCGAAAGGTACACTATGAGCGAAATAGAAGTAAAACACTTAACGAAAACCTTTGAACAAAAGGGAATCGTGGTGGAAGCATTAAAGGATATCAATTTAAACATTGAAGCCGGTGATATCTATGGAATCATTGGTATGTCCGGTGCAGGAAAAAGTACATTGGTACGATGTTTAAATTATCTAGAGAAACCGACAGACGGTCAGGTGATTATTGCAGGACAGGATTTGGGAGCATTAAGTGAAAAAGAATTGCGCAAGCAGCGAAGCGATATCGCGATGATTTTCCAGCATTTTAATTTGCTGATGCAGAAGAATGTATTGGATAATGTGTGTTTCCCATTATTGATTCAGAAGGTAAATAAAAAGGAGGCAAAGGAAAGGGCCAGAGAGTTATTACAGATTGTTGGCTTGTCTGAAAAGGAAAAAGCTTATCCGGCGCAGTTATCCGGAGGGCAGAAGCAGAGAGTAGCGATTGCGAGAGCATTGGCATCCAATCCAAAGATTCTGCTTTGTGATGAGGCCACCAGCGCATTGGACCCGCAGACAACCGCATCCATTTTGGATTTGTTAAAACAAATTAATAAAGACCTTGGCATCACGATTGTGATTATTACGCATCAGATGGCGGTCATCCGTGAAATCTGTAACAGAGTAGCCATTATTGAACATGGCGTACTTGTGGAAAACGGATTGGTCGAAGATATTTTCAACCATCCGAAGTCACAGGCAGCAAGGGAATTAATCCTACGCGATTTACCGGAGCTTGGCGAAAATGTCAACACACCGGAATTGCCGGAACGGATTCAGACGGACCGAAAACTTCGAATCGTATTTTCAGAGAACTCCGCATTTGAACCGGTCATAGCCAATATGATTTTAAAATTCAATACACCTGTAAACATTTTAAGAGCAGACACTAAAAACGTTGGCGGCTATGCAAAGGGCGAAATGATTTTAGGACTGCCGGATGACAGACATTTACAGGTAGACATTGAAACCTATTTAAAGGAAAAAGGTTTAGAAATCGAGGAGGTGACCGGAGATGTTTGATAGCACAATTATTAACATGTTGTTAGAGGGTATCCGGGATACCTTGTACATGACCTTGGCATCTACCCTGTTGGGATACTTATTCGGACTGCCGATGGGCATTTTGCTTACCGTAACAGACAGAGACGGCATCAAGCCGAACGCACCGGTGTATAAAGCGCTGGATGTTGTGATAAACATGGTACGAAGCGTTCCGTTTTTGATTTTACTGATTTTGCTCATTCCGTTTACTAGATTTTTGGTAGGAAAAAGCTATGGCTCCACAGCTACCATCGTGCCGCTTGTGGTTGCAGCAGCACCGTACATAGCACGAATGGTGGAATCTTCTTTAAAAGAAGTAGACCCGGGTGTCATAGAAGCAGCGCGCTCCATGGGAGCATCTAATTTTGATATTATTTTTAAAGTAATGCTGGTAGAAGCCAGAACCTCCTTAATCATAGGAGCTACGATTTCCATCGGTACGATTTTAGGTTATTCCGCTATGGCAGGAACCGTCGGTGGCGGTGGACTTGGTGACATTGCAGTCCGCTACGGTTACCACAGATGGCAGACCGATATCATGCTGGTGACAGTTGCATTATTAATTATTTTGTTCCAAATCTTCCAAACCATTGGTATGAAGATTGCAAGTAATCTCGATAAGAGAAAATAAAGAAAAAGAGGGAAAAGATTATGAAAAAGAAAGTATTAGCAGCAATTTTAGCATCCGTTTTGGCACTTTCAGTGCTTTCAGGATGCGGTAGCAAAAACGCAGATGATAAGGTAATTAAGGTAGGCGCATCAGCCACACCACATGCAGAAATTTTAGAGCAGGCAAAACCACTTTTAGAGAAAAAAGGCTACACCTTAGAGGTTACTGTTTTTGATGATTATGTGATTCCAAATGAAGTCGTAGAAAGCGGTGAAATGGACGCAAACTACTTCCAGCACATCCCATATCTGGAAAGCTTCAATGAAGAAAAAGGTACCCATTTAGTAAATGCCGGCGGTATTCATTATGAGCCGTTCGGAATCTATCCGGGACAGAAAGCAAGCTTATCTGATGTTGCAGACGGAGATGTTATCGCAATCCCAAATGATACAACAAATGAAGCCCGTGCACTTTTACTGTTACAGGACAATGGATTATTAACCTTAGCATCCGATGCAGGTTTAACAGCTACCATTAATGATATTATTGATAATCCATACAACCTTACTTTCCAGGAATTGGCAGCTGAGCAGGTTGCACGTGTGAAAGATGAAGTTGCTTATGTTGTATTAAATGGTAACTATGCACTGCAGGCAGGTTTTTCTGTAGGAAAAGATGCCATCGCATACGAACTTTCTGATTCCGAAGCTGCAAAGACTTATGTAAACGTCATTGCAGTAAAAGAAGGAAATGAAAACGATGCAAAGATTAAAGCATTGGTAGAAGTATTGAAATCAGACGAAATCAAAGAGTATATTAAGAATACCTATGATGGTTCTGTGATTCCTTTTGAATAATAGATATTTAGCTCAGAATTTGAATTTATAGTTTCGTATATTGAGGAAGAGAGAAAGAGACAGGATTTTTTCTATTCGGATGTACGCATATAAGAAGTTCTATTATCCATATATATAAGTTATTTCATGTTTACGCGCCGCATCGTAGCGGAGTCCATTCCGCACGATGCTGAAAATGACATCGTGTCATTTTCGCGCTGAATAATGAAATATGGATAAAGAACTTCTAATATGCTCCCAAACGAACAGAAAAAATCCTGTCTCTTTCTCTCTTCAATATACGTAACGATAAATTAAATTCTGCAGCTAAATATAAGCTTTGTGAATTACTGAAAACCTCTCTTTTCCGCTTTTGCATATTATATCTGTAGGATTTTTTGTAATCAAATGGGAAAAAGAAGAGGCATGCCGGCAGAAACCGGCATTTCCTTACTGGTCGGGGATACTTTCCCCAGCATTGTTTGATAAACAGAATAACCATTTCTACCCTTTATTCCATTTCGGCATGATTAGAGTAGAGAAAACTTGGAATATGACTGATTGCCAAACTAAAGATAAGGATATTGATATTATTAAGGACAATTATAACGCTATTAGATAAAGGTGCAATTTCCTATGCATATATCATAGATGCATGGATTAATATCCGGTAAAACGTAAGAAATGGGAATGTCGACAAATAGTAGTGGACATTCCCATTTCTGTTGTCATGAATTAGATTTCATCGTAAAAGGATTTGACAGAATCCATCTTAGCACTCATATTGACAAACAATGCATCTACAATTGTAAGCGCCGCCATGGCTTCTACGACAACAACTGCGCGGGGCACGATAATTGGATCGTGGCGGCCGTGGATGTTAATGTCGATTTCTTCACCGGCTTTGTTGACAGTATGCTGAGTAGAGGCAATCGAAGGTGTAGGCTTGATGGAAGCACGTAAGATGATGTCACTTCCGTCGCTCATACCGCCTAAAATTCCGCCGGCATGATTGGTGGCTTTTTCAATGTAACCAAGTTCATTTAAGCGAAAAGCATCGTTATTGGTTTTACCGGTGGCTTTTGCCGCTTCAAACCCATCACCGATTTCAAATCCTTTGACGGCTCCAATGGACATAATGGCTTTTGCAAGGTTTGCATCTAACTTTTCAAAAACAGGGTCGCCAATGCCAACGGGCATACCTGAAATGATACATTCAATAACACCGCCTGCGGAATCATGGTCAGCCATACAGGCTTCCAGGTAAGCAGAAGCATTTGAGGCAGCTTCGGCATCCGGCATATAAAGCGAATTTTGAAAAATTTGGGTTGCATCAAAGCATGCTGGATTGCAACTAACCGGTCCGATAGACTTCGTGTAAGTAGTTAACGTAATGCCAAGTTGGTTTAAGATTTTAACAGCAATAGCACCGGCAGCCACACGACCGATGGTTTCACGGCCGGAAGAGCGTCCGCCACCGCGGTAGTCGCGAAAACCGTATTTCATATCAAATGTATAATCAGCATGCCCCGGGCGGTAGTAGGAAGCAATTTCACTATAATCTTTGGAACGCTGGTTCTCATTATATACAACTAAAGAAATCGGAGTGCCGGTTGTTTTCCCTTCAAAGACCCCGGAGAGAATCTGAACGGTGTCGCCTTCTTTACGCGGGGTGGAAAAATGGGATTGCCCAGGTTTTCTGCGATTTAAAAATTCCTGAATATCTTCTTCACATAAGTATAAGCCTGCAGGACAGCCATCAATAACAACACCTAAGCCCGCGCCGTGAGATTCTCCCCAGGTAGTAATTTTAAAAATGGTTCCAAATGTAGAGCCAGCCATGATAATCCTCCTGATTTTTTGCTTGGATATTTAAAATTCACATATTCCTATAAAATATAAACATAATAATAAGGGTATAGAATAGATTATAAAAGATTTCTATTTTTGTGACAACTAAAAAAATGATTAAGTCAAATAGCTCATAG
>CAMGET010000080.1 GCA_946055175.1 uncultured Roseburia sp. | reverse complement strand
TAATGACCTACAATATCCGAACGCTTTTCAAGGATATCCTCTTCATAGCTTTTCTGCATCGGGTCATTATGATGAATCACGTATGGAATGCCATTTTTATTTCTTCTGTCAGAAACAATTCCGATATGCTGTTTAAAAATAACAATATCTCCTCCCAGCCATTCTTCGATATCATTCACATCCAGTGTCAAAGAAATTGCATGATTTCTAAAAAACACCTTTAAGTTTTTTACTCTTCTAAAATCAATGTTTCTATCCGGTTCCAATATGTCATAGTCATTTGGATTCGTCGCAATATCATCAGCCACAAGTGTCATTAAATCATATCCTGCTCCCAACAGGGCATTTGCAACAACATCCGTACAAACTCCATAGCCATCATCCGGATAACCGGAAATATAATACTTGCTCTTGTATCTTGGTTTTGTCTCAATATACTTGATAGCACTTTCCAAAATATCTGACTGGTCATCGATTCCATCGCCATCGGCATCACTGTTACTAACATAGGTTTCAATTTGTTTTCCATATAAATCCTGCAGGCGTTTGGAGGAAGTGATTTGAAACATACGGGTTTCATAAATCATTATTCCTATCAGACCAAGCACAGCTAAAACGAATAGCGTAAACAATATTTTTCTTCCGTATTTTTTCATTTTATCTGCCTTTCTCCGGTCCACATAATTACTTCCGGCACCAGATTCAAACATTCCTGATAGGTATCCCTATCTGTAAGGTCCTGCGGTGAATGCGCATCCACTCCGACAATAAAATCATTACCGTTTTCTATCCCCAATTCAATGAAATATTTATTCGGATAAATTCTTCTTTCACGGCACCCATTTACATTAATCTCAATCGGCATGTTATGTTTTTTAAACTCTGTTACAAGCCTTTTCATATGCTTTTTATAAGTTGCTTCATCACCAACATAATTAATGATATCCGGATGTGCAACATACAAAAAGTACCCTGTATCAATTGCCTCTATCACCCTGTCTATATAAGTTTTCAGACGTTCTTCGTCTCTCCATTCATACCCGGCTCCATCCTCCGGGCACTCCTCATCCAAATAGTGCTGTCCCAGAATTAAATAGTCCAACGAATACTGCTCTATCTCATGAAATGTTTTTTCAAAATACTTAGGCAGAAACTCTAACTCCAAACCTGTAAAAATCTGAATGTCCTTTTTGTATTCCTGTTTTAAATTATCAACCGTTTTTATATAGCCTTCCAGTTCTTCCAATTTCATACGGTAAGGCGATACATGTCCTTCCTCAAAAAGATATGGGGAATGGTCCGAAAAACCTAATATCTGATACCCGGCTTCGATTGCCTTTTCAATATATTCACGCTCTGTTCCCGTGGCATGCCTGCAACGCGTTGTGTGGGTATGGAAATTGCACTTCATGTCCTTATATAAATACAAATCAAACGTCGGAAAATGATACATAACACTCGTTCCTTTTATTCTTCTTCCTCTTCTTCGTCCTTCGCCCAGCCATAAGCATATTTCACAGCCTTATTCCAGCCCTTACGTTTCTTCTCACGCTCTTCTTTTTCCATTTCCGGAAAGAAAATACTGTCAATTTTCTGATTGTTCATGACTTCTTCTTTGCTCTTCCAGTAGCCGACTGCAAGTCCTGCAAGATAAGCGGCGCCGATGGCGGTAGACTCAACACACTGAGGCCGTTTGACCGGTACATCCATCATGTCTGCCTGAAACTGCATTAGGAAATTGTTTGCACTTGCACCACCATCAACCTTTAAAGCAGAAAGATTCAAATTCGCATCCGCCCGCATGGCATCGATAACATCACATACCTGATATGCAATGGATTCTAAAGTTGCACGAATAATATGATATTTATTCGTGCCTCTGGTAAGTCCCACAATCGTTCCTCTTGCATACTGATCCCAATGTGGTGCTCCAAGGCCGGTAAACGCCGGCACCACATAACAGCCATGCGTACCATGTACCTTCTTGGCCATATATTCGGAATCCACTGCGGAATCAATTAACTTCATGTTATCCCGAAGCCACTGGATGGCTGCGCCAGCCACAAAAATGGAGCCCTCCAGCGCATAATTTACTTTTCCATCCAGCCCCCAGGCAATCGTGGTAACCAGACCATTTTTTGAAAAGACCGGCTTTTCTCCTGTATTCATTAAAAGGAAACATCCTGTACCATATGTATTTTTCGCATCTCCGGCTTCAAAACAGGTCTGGCCGAATAAAGCAGCCTGCTGGTCCCCTGCTGCACCTGCAATCGGGATCTCTGCTCCAAGGAATGACGGGTCTGTGTATCCGTAAATCTGGCTGGATGGCACTGCCTCAGGAAGCATGCTTTCCGGAATATCAAGTTCTGCTAAAATCTCTTTATCCCAACATAAATCATTAATATTAAACAACATGGTTCTGGAGGCATTCGAATAGTCCGTTACGTGAACTGCACCTTTTGTAAATTTCCAGATAAGCCATGTTTCAACTGTGCCAAATAAAAGTTTCCCTTCCTCAGCCAGCCGTCTTGCCCCACTTACATTGTCTAGAATCCACTTCACTTTTGTAGCAGAAAAATAGGCATCAATCATCAGTCCCGTCTTCTGACGATAAACTTCTTCTAAGCCCTTTTTCTTTAATGCATCCGCCATGTCTGACGTACGTCGGCACTGCCAGACAATTGCGTGATAAATCGGTTCCCCAGTTTCTTTATTCCAGACAATCGCTGTCTCACGCTGATTCGTGATACCAATAGCTGCGATGTCTTCTGCAGTTGCTCCAATCATGTTCATTGCTTCCACGGTTACTCCCAACATGGAAGACCAGATTTCATTTGCATCATGTTCCACCCAGCCCGGATTCGGGAAAAACTGGCGGAACTCCTTTTGTGCCATCGAGCAGATTTCACCTGCATGATTAAACAAAATACAACGATTGCTGGTTGTCCCCGCGTCCAATGCCATTACATATTTTGCCATACCTTATCCCTCCTGTGAATAAAAAGAGTATCCTATAATTCTGCAATAAATGCTTCGACTAATTTTGCACAGTGCTCAGCCGCCTTGCGCTCAAAAGTCGGATAATCCATTTCAGCAGAATCATCTGCCTTATCCGAAATCGCACGTAAAATAACAAACGGAATCCCGTTTAAATAAGCTGCCTGTCCGATAGCTGCTCCTTCCATCTCTGTGCAAAGCCCATGGAAGTTGTCTGTAATCCGTTTCTTTACCGCTTTATCCGCAACAAACTGGTCTCCGCTTACAATTAAACCGGAAAATACTTTAATCTCCGTATTTACTCTTTCACAAACATTCTTTGCCAAAGCTGCCATTTTCTCATCTGCCGGAAAGCTTAAGGTTCCTATCTGCGGAATCTCACCCAGCTGATAGCCAAAATTTGTAGCATCCACGTCATGTTGTAATACTTCCGTCGATATAACGATATCTCCGATGTTAATCTCTGCATCCAGTGAGCCAGCCACACCTGTATTAATAATGTGTGTCACCCCGAATAAATCTGCCAGAATCTGTGTACACATTCCGGCATTTACTTTACCGATACCGCTTCTGACAACCACTACTTCCACACCATTTAAAGTTCCCTCAACAAATTCCATCCGAGCCCTTGTCGTAGTAGATTTCACATTCATTTTTGATTTTAAGGTATCCACTTCCAGCTCCATAGCTCCGATAATTCCGATTTTCTTCATATTTCCTCACATTCCGCCTTAAGGCTAATAAACTTAAAAGGGATTTGCGCCAATGGCACAAATCCCAAGATAACCAAATATGTTCGTACCCTTCTTATAGAGTACTACATTTCCAACAAATATTCAATCAGCATGTGGCCTTCTGCAATGAGCTTTCCTGTCTCCGCTGCTTCCTTCTCATTATAATGCCAGCTATTTGTCTGTGGCTTTCTGCTATCATATAAAAGATATGGTACATTTTCTGCAGAATGCGTACGAATGCAGATTGGAGTCGGATGATCCGGCAAAATCACCATACGGAATTCCTCACCTGCTACTTCTAAACCTTCTACAATCGGACGAATAATCTTATCATCCAGGTTCTCAATTGCCTTAACTTTTTTCTCTACGCTTCCCTGATGCCCCATTTCATCCGGTCCTTCCAGATGCACATAGACAAAGTCATAGCCATCCTTTGTCAGCACATCAATTGCTGCCTGTGCTTTTCCGGCGTAGTTTGTATCCAAACCACCGTTTGCACCTTCCACTTCAATGACCTTCATAGAAGTACCAACCGCAATCCCCTTTAACAAATCTACAGCCGAAATCATGGCACCATTCACATGTGCACGCTCCTTAAACGGATAAAGTGCAGGTTTGGTGCCGGCGCCCCAGAACCAACATGAGTTTGCCGGGTTTAAGCCCTTTTTCTTACGTTCGATATTGATTGGATGATTAACCAGAATATCATAGCTTCGCTTCATCATTTCGCGAAGTTTTGGATTCTCCGGTAATTTATCTCCTATTTTTTGGCCTAATACATCATGCGGCTGCACTAAATCCACCACTTCACCCTTATCCCAAATCAGGCAGTGGCGATAACTTGTGCCTACATAAAATTTAAATTCTTCTGTTTCCAACTCTTTACGAACCGCCTCTAATAAAACAGCACAATCTTCTGTACTGATTTCACCGGAGCTATGATCAATAATGGTACGTTCCTCATAACAATCTTCCTCTTCGGAAAGCGTTACAATGTTGCAGCGAAGTGCAATATCGGTATCCTTCATCGGTACACCAATGCTAAGTGCCTCTAACGGAGAACGTCCGGAATAAAACTTTCTCGGATTATAACCCAACACTGATAAATTAGCTGTATCGCTTCCCGGCTTCATTCCATCAGGGATGGTATGTACCATACCGATTTCACCTTTTGCGGCAAGTTCATCCATCTTCGGTGTATGTGCATATTCTAATGGCGTTTGATTTCCAAGACTTTCAATTGGGCGGTCCGCCATACCGTCGCCAAGAATGACCAGATATTTCATACTTTTCCTCTTTTCTTCCCTATTTCACACGAATTTTCTGAATGACAGCCAGTTTTGCAGCTCTCGTTTCAAATTCAGATTCCGGCATTACCGAGGTCACAAAACCAACCTCTCCGGTTACATCTTCTGCCTTTACAAATTCTACTTCACCGAACACTTCCTTAACCGCCTCTTCCGACTCATTTGTACGCACAAAGAACCGATTGTCAAAATCCTTATAATCAATCAGTTCCAATTTCTCCCTGCGCCATTCGATTGGAATATGTTTATCCATATGTTTTGCCATTTCCACAATATCGGCTACAACTGCGCTGGCTGTTGGAAGTTTTCCGGCTCCGCTGCCATAAAACATGGCATCCCCGAGCACATTTCCTTTTACAAAAATCGCATTAAACACACCGTTTACGCTAAATAGCGGATGCTTTGAGTTAAGCAAAAATGGAGCAACCATTGCGGCATAACCATCTCCCACATGTTTACTGGTAGCAAGCAGTTTGATGGCACGACCCATAGACTTTGCATATTTAATATCCGTACTTGTAATATGAGAGATTCCCTCTGTATGAATATCTTCAAAGTCGACCTGCTGCCCTGCTACAAGAGAGGTTAAAATTGCAATTTTTCTGCCTGCATCATAGCCTTCAATATCTGCAGTCGGATCTTTTTCTGCATAGCCTTTTGCCTGTGCATCTTTTAATACGTCATCAAAATCGGTACCTTTCTCCGACATCTCTGTCAGCATATAGTTGGTTGTTCCGTTAATGATACCTGTAATTTCTTCTATCACATCTGCCGTTAAACAACTTTTTAACGGGCGAATAATCGGAATACCTCCACCTACACTGGCTTCAAACTGGAAATTCACCTGATGTGCCTTTGCGATTTCCAATAACTCTGCTCCTTTTTCTGCTACCAGTGCTTTATTAGAAGTTGTCACATGCTTTCCTGCTTCTAACATCGCTTTTACAAATGTATAAGCAGGTTCCACGCCACCCATCGTTTCCACAACAATCGATACTTCTTTATCTTCTACAATCCTCCTGTAATCATGCACGATTTTCTTCTGAATCGGGTGTCCTTCAAAATCGCGCAAATCTAATACATACTTCACATCAATGGTATCACCCACACGCTTTGCAATACTTTCTCTATTGATGGAAAGAACCTCTACCACACCGGAACCAATGGTTCCAAATCCCATAACCGCTACCTTAATCATACTTTGTTAAGCCTCTCTTTTCTGTTATTCATGACCAAGAATCCTTACATAATGAATGCCTTCTTCTGCTTCAATCCTTGCAACAAGTTCTTCTAACTCACCTGATTCCGGAAGTAAATCCGCGCTTAGTGTGAGC
>CAMGET010000079.1 GCA_946055175.1 uncultured Roseburia sp. | reverse complement strand
TACCTTTTCCTTTGTAAGGTTCAGGTCTTCTCTTATCTCTGATTTCAGCTGCGTACTGGCCTACTTTTTCTTTATCAATACCTGATACAATGATTTTATTTCCATCAACTGTGGATTCAAGTCCTTCCGGATCTGTCATCTCAACCGGATGAGAGTATCCTAAGTTAAGAGTTAACACTTTTCCGGCTTTAGAAGCTCTGTATCCAACACCATTAACTTCAAGTACTTTCTTGTAACCTTCTGTAACACCAACTACCATATTGTTAATCAGTGTTCTTGTTAATCCATGTAATGATTTCATTTTTTTCAAATCGTTAGGTCTGGTAACAACTACCTCTGCACCTTCTAATTTGATTTCCATCTCAGATGGAAGGGTTCTTTCCAGAGTTCCCTTAGGACCTTTTACAGTCACATGATTATTTTCTGCAATTTCCACTGTAACGCCAGCCGGAATTGCGATTGGCATTCTTCCTATACGTGACATGCCCGTACCTCCTATTTTTTATGCGGCTATTGCCGTAGTTTAAAAGTTACTGTATTAATATCTGCTGGCTTACGCCAGCAAATAACTACCAAACAAATGCTAAAACTTCGCCACCAACCTGAAGCTTTCTTGCTTCCTTATCTGTGATAATTCCCTGGTTTGTAGAAAGGATAGCGATTCCTAATCCTCCAAGTACACTTGGGAGTTCATCTTTACCGGCGTAAACACGAAGACCCGGTTTAGAAATTCTCTTGATTCCGGTAATAATTTTTTCATTCTTATCTGCACCATACTTTAATGTGATGCGGATTGTTTTGAAATTACCATCTTCGATAATATCATATTTTGCAATATAGCCTTCATCTAAAAGAATGCTTGCAATAGCGATTTTCATTTTAGATGCAGGAACATCAACTGTATCATGTTTAGCAGTATTTGCATTACGGATTCTTGTAAGCATATCTGCAATTGGATCACTAGTCATTGTCATGATGTATATTTCCTCCTTAAAAATATTACTCTTGACCCGAGGCATAAAGCTTTTACCAGCTTGCTTTCTTAACGCCTGGGATCTGACCTTTGTATGCTAATTCACGGAAACATACTCTGCAGATTCCGTATTTTCTTAAAACAGAATGTGGACGTCCACAAATGCGGCAACGTGTGTATTCTCTGGTAGAGAATTTCTGTTTGCGCTGCTGCTTAACTTTCATACTTGTCTTAGCCATTAAAATTCCCTCCTATTATTTGGCAAATGGCATATTGAACAATGTCAATAACTCACGAGCTTCTTCATCTGTCTTAGCTGTTGTGACAAAAATAATGTCCATACCTCTTACTTTATCAACCTTATCGTATTCGATTTCTGGGAAGATAATCTGCTCTTTAATACCAAGTGCATAGTTTCCACGGCCATCAAAAGCGTTCGGGTTAACACCTCTGAAGTCACGTACACGAGGTAATGCTAAGTTAATTAAACGATCCATGAACTCATACATTTTCTCGCCACGTAAAGTTGTTTTACATCCGATTGCCATACCTTCTCTGATTTTGAAGTTCGCAACAGAATTTTTAGCCTTTGTTGCAACTACTTTCTGACCTGTGATTGTCTCCATGTCTTTCATTGCAGCTTCTAATAATTTTGCATTTTCTTTGGCTTCACCAACGCCCATGTTTACAACGATTTTTTCGAGCTTTGGTACTTCCATAATGTTTTTATATCCAAATTTTTTGATCATTGCATCAACGATCTCATTCTGGTACTGTTCTTTAAGTCTGCTCAACTGTTTGGCCTCCTCTCTCAAAATTAGTCAATCACTTCACCAGTAGCTTTTGCTACACGAACTTTTTTATCTCCATCCATCTTGAAACCTACACGAGTAGCTTTTCCTTTGTGAAGATACATTACGTTAGAAAGATCAATCGGTCCTTCCTGATGAATGATACCACCCTGCTGATTAGCCATGCTTGGTTTCGCATGTTTTGTAACCATGTTTACACCTTCAACAAGTACGGTGTTATCTTTTTTATTAACGGAAATTACTTTTCCCTCTTTGTCTTTGTCTTTACCTGCGATAACTTTAACCATATCGCCTTTTTTAATTTTCATTGTTGCCATATCTTCGTCCCTCCTATAATACTTCTGGAGCTAAGGAAACAATTTTCATGAACTGTTTCTCACGAAGCTCTCTAGCTACTGGTCCAAAGATACGGGTTCCTTTTGGAGTTTTGTCATCTTTTATAATAACAGCTGCGTTCTCATCAAATTTGATGTAAGAACCATCTTTACGACGTGCGCCCTTTACAGAACGAACAACTACAGCTTTTACAACGTCACCTTTTTTAACAACACCGCCTGGTGTTGCATCTTTGACCGTAGCAACAATAACGTCACCAATATTTGCATATCTTCTAGTAGATCCACCCATAACACGGATAACCAATAATTCCTTTGCACCTGTGTTATCAGCTACTTTAAGTCTACTTTCCTGCTGTACCATGCTTGTAGCCTCCTTTAATTATTTTGCTCTTTCCATGATTTCAACAAGTCGCCATCTCTTGTCCTTAGATAATGGTCTTGTTTCCATAACTCTTACTTTATCACCGATTTTACATTCGTTATTCTCGTCATGAGCTTTTAATTTATATGTCTTTTTAACGATTTTGTTGTAAAGTGGATGTCTAACGTTGTCCTGGATTGCAACAACAATTGTCTTATCCATTTTATCGCTTACTACGATACCAACACGTGTTTTTCTAAGATTTCTTTCCACGATAAGTTCTCCTTTCTAGAGGTTCTATTCTGCAACTTTTTCTTTTTCTGTGATGATAGTCTGAATTCTTGCGATATTCTTTCTAACTTCTTTAATTCTTCCAGTATTATCTAACTGGTTTGTTGCGTTCTGGAATCTCAAATTGAAAAGTTCTTTTTTAGCGTCTACTAACTGTGCATTTAAATCTGCAACAGACTTTGATTTTAATTCTTCTAAATATTTACTAGTTTTCATTTGATGCACCGCCTTCTAAATCTGCACGTGAAACTATTTTACATTTACAAGGTAATTTGTGAGTTGCAAGACGTAAAGCTTCTCTTGCGATTTCCTCAGATACACCTGAAATTTCAAACATGACACGTCCTGGTTTAACAACAGCTACCCAGTATTCTAAAGTACCTTTTCCGGAACCCATACGTGTTTCAGCTGGTTTTGCAGTTACTGGTTTGTCAGGGAAAATCTTAATCCAAACTTTACCACCACGCTTGATGTAACGTGTCATAGCAATACGGGCAGCTTCGATCTGATTGGATTTGATCCAACATGGTTCCATTGCCACAAGACCATATTCACCGTTCGTGATCTTGTTTCCTCTTAATGCTTTACCCTTCATGGAGCCACGGAACTGTTTTCTACGTTTTACTCTTTTTGGCATTAACATTATTTATCGCTCCCTTCCTTACTAGCCTTTGTTGGAAGTACTTCGCCTTTGTATACCCATACCTTAACACCAACTTTTCCGTAAGTTGTGTCTGCTTCAGCGAAGCCATAGTCAATGTCTGCTCTTAATGTCTGAAGTGGAATTGTTCCTTCGCTGTAGAACTCTGTACGAGCCATATCAGCTCCGCCAAGACGTCCTGATACAGAAGTCTTAACACCAAGCGCTCCTGCTTTCATAGTTCTGGACATGCAGGACTTCATTGCACGACGGAATGAAATACGGTTTTCCAGCTGCTGTGCAATATTCTCAGCTACTAACTGTGCGTCCTTATCCGGTCTCTTCACTTCTTTGATATCAACGATAACTTTTTTATCCGTCATTTTCTTAAGTTCAGCTTTTACTTTTTCAATCTCTGAACCGCCTTTACCGATTACGACACCCGGTTTAGCAGTATAAATAATAATCTTCACACGGTCAGATGCTCTTTCGATTTCAATCTTAGAAACACCGGCACTATATAATTTCTTTTTAAGAAATACTCTGATTTTATGGTCTTCTACCAGGTAATCAGCGAAATCTTTCTCTGCATACCATTTTGAGTCCCAGTCTTTGATAACACCGACTCTCAAGCCATGAGGATTAACTTTCTGTCCCATGATTGTCCTCCTTATCTTTCATTCAGCACAAGTGTAATATGACTCATTCTCTTTTCGATTCTGTAAGCTCTGCCCTGTGCTCTCGGTCTGATTCTCTTCATTGTTGGTCCTTTATTTGCGTAACATTCCTCGATATAAAGGTTTTCAACATTCATACCATTGTTGTTTTCAGCATTAGCAATTGCTGACTCTAATAATTTCTTTATAATGCTTGAAGCGTATCTTGGGTTATATGTCAAAATACCAAGCGCTGTCTGTACATCCTTACCTCTGATGGCATCTAATACGAAGCATGCTTTCTGAACAGAGACTCTAGCGTAAGATAACTTAGCTGATGGTCTGGTGTCTTTATTTGCATTTCTTTCTCTCTTAATTTGACTTCTATGTCCTTTTGCCATGGGATGAAACCTCCTTTCAATACGTTAAATATTATCTAACTTTGGATTTCTTTTCGTCTTTTCCATGTCCTCTGTAGGTTCTGGTTGCAACGAACTCTCCGAGTTTGTGTCCAACCATATCCTCTGTTACATATACCGGAACGTGTTTTCTTCCGTCATGAACTGCAATTGTATGTCCAACCATAATCGGGAAGATTGTAGAACGGCGAGACCATGTTTTAATAACACCCTTGTCTCCTGATGCGTTCATTGCTTCCACTTTTTTCAGCAGACTTGCATCTGCAAATGGTCCTTTTTTAAGTGAACGAGCCATAGGTTATAACCTCCTTCAAAATTAACTATTTGATTCCTCTACCGTCTTTTCTTCTGATGATCAGCTTATTAGACTGTTTGTTTTTCTTACGAGTCTTAAGGCCAAGTGCCGGTTTACCCCAAGGTGTGCACGGACCCGGACGACCAATTCCAGTCTTACCTTCACCACCACCATGTGGATGGTCATTCGGGTTCATTACAGAACCACGAACTGTAGGTCTGATACCCATATGACGTTTACGTCCTGCTTTACCAATATTTACCAGGTTGTGATCACCATTACCAACTACACCAACTGATGCGCGGCATTCGATCGGAACCATTCTCATTTCGCCTGAAGGAAGACGAAGTGTTGCATATTTACCTTCTTTAGCCATTAACTGAGCACTGTTTCCTGCAGAACGAACCATCTGTCCGCCTTTTCCAGGATGAAGCTCAATGTTGTGGATCTGTGTACCAACCGGGATGCAGCTGAGCGGCAGGCAGTTTCCTACATGTACTTCCGCTTCCGGTCCGTTCATAACTTTCATTCCATCCTTAAGTCCTTCCGGTGCAAGGATGTATGCTTTCTCGCCGTCTGCATAACAGATCAATGCGATGTTAGCTGTTCTGTTCGGATCGTATTCAATTCCGATTACAGTAGCCGGGATTCCGTCTTTTTTACGTTTAAAATCCACAATTCTATATTTTCTCTTAACTCCGCCTCCGCGGTGTCTTACAGTAATTTTACCCTGATTGTTACGTCCGGCTGTCTTATTCAAAGATACAACTAAGGATTTTTCCGGAGTTGTCTTTGTGATTTCTGAGAAATCAGAACCGGTCATATGTCTTCTGGATGGTGTATATGGGCGGTATGTTTTAATTCCCATTACTCTATCTCCTTTCGTTACTTCTAATTATTAGTGTCACGGAATTGCACCGTTTAATCAGTTTGTTCTTACAGTCCCTGGAAGATTTCAATCTCTGCTGAGTCTTCTGTTAACTGAACAATCGCTTTCTTTGTTTTCGCTGTCTTTCCAAATGTCATGCCACGACGTTTTGTCTTGCCATCAAGATTCATTGTATTCACTCCGGCAACTTTTGTTCCCGGGAACATTTTTTCAACAGCTTCTTTCACCTGATTCTTTGTAGCTTCTGTGTGAACTAAGAACGTGTATTTCTTATCAGCCATAAGCTCCATTGTTTTTTCTGTAATTACCGGTTTAAGGATTACATC
This sequence comes from uncultured Roseburia sp., assembly GCA_946055175.1. Taxonomy (GTDB): domain Bacteria; phylum Bacillota; class Clostridia; order Lachnospirales; family Lachnospiraceae; genus Roseburia. The sequence goes on along the minus strand of CAMGET010000079.1, from coordinate 384 downwards.
ATAATACTGAACGTTTGCCATTATGCGTACACCTCCTCAATCGCTTCAACAGCAGCTTTCGTAGCGATCACTGTGTTGTATTTCAGGATATCATACACATTGATTGTATTTGTTTTGGCTGTCTTAACATCAGCAATGTTTCTTGCAGAAAGTTCTGCATTCACATTTCCATCTTCCAATACAACTAATGCTTTAGATACTGACAGGTTGTTTAATACTGCCTGGAATTTCTTTGTCTTGATTTCATCAAAATTCATCTCATCAACTACGATGAATTTGTTTTCTTCTACTCTGGAAGTAAGTGCAGACTTAAGAGCTGCTCTCTTTTCTTTCTTGTTCATCTTGAAAGAATAGTCTCTCGGAACCGGTGCGAATACTACGCCG
>CAMGET010000078.1 GCA_946055175.1 uncultured Roseburia sp. | reverse complement strand
CTCACTTGCAATTGTGCTATCATATACGGTGCACTATTGTGGTGCTTTGTGCTCATTGTGCAATTTTTTCTAGTGGGCATAGGTTTATCCCTATACATTATCTTGTGGTTGGGATAGATTTTAGGACGGAATAATGAGGCTTCGTATTCCGTTTGAGACAATAGAGACTGCGTCTTTTATGTTTTCTATTGTGATGAATATAAAAACGAGAGGTGAAACGTCAATGGAGAAAAACAGAATACGTCCGGTCAAAGCCGGAAGAAGCATGCGTATGAGTTACTCAAGACAGAAAGAGGTATTGGAAATGCCTAACCTGATCGAGGTCCAGAAGGATTCTTATCAGTGGTTCTTAAAAGAGGGCTTGAAAGAAGTATTAGATGATATCTCTCCAATCGCTGATTACAGCGGTCACTTGAGTCTGGAATTCGTTGATTTTACATTATGCGAGGACGATGTAAAGTACACAATTCCTGAATGCAAAGAAAGAGATGCTACTTACGCAGCACCTTTAAAAGTGAAGGTAAGACTTCATAACAAAGAGACAGATGAAATCAATGAACATGAAATCTTCATGGGTGATCTTCCTTTGATGACAGAGACCGGTACCTTCGTAATTAACGGTGCAGAGCGAGTTATCGTCAGCCAGTTAGTACGTTCTCCTGGTATCTACTATGGTATTGCACACGATAAAGTGGGTAAGACCTTATATTCCTGTACCGTAATACCAAACCGTGGTGCTTGGTTAGAATACGAGACAGACTCCAATGACGTATTCTATGTTCGTGTAGATAGAACCAGAAAAGTGCCGATTACCGTATTGATTCGTGCGCTTGGTGTTGGCAGCAACCAGGAAATCATCGACATGTTCGGTGAAGAACCAAAGATTATCGCAAGCTTTGGTAAGGACGTTGCAACAAATTATGAAGAAGGTCTTCTTGAATTATATAAGAAAATCAGACCAGGGGAGCCGCTTTCAGTTGAAAGTGCGGAGTCCCTTATTTCCATGATGTTTTTTGACCCTAGAAGATATGATTTGGCTAAGGTTGGACGTTACAAATTCAACAAGAAACTGGCACTTAAAAACCGTATTAACGGACAGGTTCTTGCCGAGGATGTTGTTGATGTAACAACAGGTGAAATTATTGCAACAGCAGGTACAGAAGTGACTCGCGAGCTTGCTGATGATATTCAGAATGCCGCTGTTCCATATGTATGGATTCAGGGTGAAACAAGAAATATCAAAGTTCTTTCTTCTATGATGGTAGATCTGACTCACTTTGTGGACTGCAATCCGAGAGAACTTGGAATTACAGAATTAGTATATTATCCGGTTCTTGCACAGTTGATGGAAGAATATCCGGATGTGGAAGAGTTAAAGGCTGCAATCAAACGTAATGTGCATGATTTGATTCCAAAACACATTACAAAGGATGATATTTTTGCATCCATTAACTATAACATGCATTTAGAGTATGGCCTTGGCCACGATGATGATATCGACCACTTAGGAAACAGACGTATCCGTGCGGTTGGTGAATTATTACAGAACCAGTACCGCATTGGTCTTTCCCGTATGGAAAGAGTGGTTCGTGAGAGAATGACTACTCTTGATTTAGAGGGTATTTCTCCGCAGAGCTTAATTAATATCAAACCTGTAACAGCAGCTGTAAAAGAATTCTTCGGTTCTTCACAGTTGTCACAGTTCATGGATCAGAACAACCCGCTTGGTGAGTTGACTCACAAGAGACGTTTGTCTGCATTGGGCCCTGGTGGTCTTTCCAGAGACCGTGCCGGATTCGAGGTTCGAGATGTTCACTATTCTCACTACGGAAGAATGTGCCCTATCGAGACACCTGAAGGTCCAAACATCGGTTTGATTAACTCTCTTGCAAGCTATGCAAGAATTAACGAATATGGTTTCATTGAAGCACCATATCGTAAAATTGATAAATCAGATCCTAAGAATCCGCGTGTTACAGACGAAGTTGTTTATATGACCGCAGATGAAGAGGATAATTATCATGTAGCTCAGGCGAACGAGGCATTAGATGCAGAAGGACACTTTATTCGTAATTCAGTATCTGGTCGTTACCTGGATGAGACACAGGAATATGAGAAGACAATGTTCGATTACATGGATGTCTCTCCTAAGATGGTGTTTTCCGTAGCTACAGCGTTGATTCCATTCTTACAGAATGATGATGCGAACCGTGCCCTTATGGGATCCAACATGCAACGTCAGGCCGTTCCGCTTCTTACAACAGAAGCTCCTGTTGTAGGTACCGGTATGGAAACAAAAGCGGCTGTTGACTCCGGTGTCTGTGTGGTTGCAAAGAACGCCGGCGTGGTTGAAAGCGCAGAATCAAACCAGATTGTAATTAAGAATACAGACGGCGGCAGAGATGTTTACAAGCTGACCAAGTTCTCAAGAAGTAACCAGTCCAACTGCTACAATCAGAGACCGGTTGTATTTAAGGGCGACCGTGTAGAAGCAGGCGAGGTTATCGCAGATGGTCCTTCTACCTCAAACGGAGAATTGGCTCTTGGTAAGAACCCGTTGATTGGTTTCATGACATGGGAAGGTTACAACTACGAGGATGCTGTATTATTAAGTGAAAGATTAGTACAGGATGATGTTTATACATCCATCCATATTGAGGAATATGAAGCAGAAGCACGTGACACCAAGTTGGGACCGGAAGAAATTACTCGTGACGTTCCGGGTGTCGGTGATGACGCATTAAAGGATTTGGACGAAAGAGGTATCATTCGTATTGGTGCTGAGGTTCGTGCCGGTGATATCCTTGTTGGTAAGGTTACACCAAAGGGAGAAACAGAACTGACTGCAGAAGAAAGACTTCTTCGTGCAATCTTTGGTGAGAAAGCCAGAGAAGTTCGTGATACTTCCTTAAAAGTACCGCATGGTGAATATGGTATTGTTGTAGATGCAAAGGTATTTACAAGAGAAAATGGCGATGAATTATCTCCGGGTGTAAATCAGGCTGTTCGTATTTACATTGCACAGAAGAGAAAAATCTCTGTCGGTGATAAGATGGCCGGACGTCATGGTAACAAGGGTGTCGTTTCTCGTGTACTTCCGGTAGAAGATATGCCGTTCCTTCCAAACGGACGTCCGCTTGATATCGTATTGAATCCATTAGGCGTACCTTCACGTATGAACATTGGTCAGGTCCTTGAGATTCATTTAAGCCTTGCAGCTAAGGCATTAGGCTTTAACATTGAAACCCCTGTATTCGACGGAGCAAAGGAAATTGATATCCAGGATACCTTAGAGCTTGCTAATGACTATGTAAACATGGAGTGGGAAGACTTCGAAGCAAAATATAAAGACACACTGAACGAAGACGTGATGAAATATTTGTGGGATAACCGTGACCACAGAGCATTGTGGAAGGGTGTTCCAATCTCCCGTGATGGTAAAGTTCAACTGCGTGACGGACGTACAGGAGAACCATTTGATTCACCGGTAACAATCGGACACATGCATTACCTGAAACTCCATCACTTAGTAGATGATAAGATTCATGCACGTTCAACCGGTCCTTACTCTTTAGTAACCCAGCAGCCACTTGGTGGTAAAGCGCAGTTCGGTGGACAGCGTTTCGGTGAAATGGAAGTTTGGGCACTGGAAGCTTACGGTGCCGCTTACACATTGCAGGAAATCCTGACTGTGAAGTCCGATGACGTTGTAGGACGTGTGAAGACTTACGAGGCAATTATTAAGGGTGACAACATCCCTGAACCGGGTATTCCGGAATCATTCAAGGTATTGTTAAAAGAGCTTCAGTCATTAGGCTTGGATGTAAAAGTTCTTGACGATACCGGTGCTGAAGTAGAATTAATGGAAACCAGTGAATATGGTAATACCGATTTGAATTCTATCATTTCAGGTGATAAAGACTTTGCTTTCGAAGATAGCGAATCCTTTGCAAAAGCAGGATTTACTAAGCAGGAATTTGACGTCGAAAACGAAGAACTTGTCAACGTAGATGAGGATGACATGGATGATTCTGATTACTATGACGACATGGCAGACGAAGGTTTCGATGAAGACTAAATAGGAAGGGAGTGCCATAAATGCCAGAAATAATGAATAAAGATGCAATGAATCAGTCTGTATCTTTTGATGCAATCCGTATTGGTTTAGCATCTCCGGAGAAAATCAGAGAATGGTCAAAGGGCGAGGTAAAGAAGCCGGAAACCATTAACTACAGAACCTTAAAACCGGAAAAAGACGGTTTGTTCTGTGAAAAGATTTTTGGACCAAGCAAGGACTGGGAATGTCATTGTGGAAAATACAAAAAAATCCGTTACAAAGGTGTTGTTTGTGACCGATGTGGCGTTGAAATTACAAAAGCCAGTGTTCGTAGAGAGCGTATGGGACATATTGAGCTGGCAGCTCCTGTTTCCCATATCTGGTACTTCAAGGGTATTCCATCCCGTATGGGCTTAATCCTTGACTTATCTCCTAGAACATTGGAAAAAGTATTGTACTTTGCTTCTTATATCGTACTGGATGGCGGGAATACTGCTTTACAGTACAAACAGGTACTTACCGAAAGTGAATATCAGGATGCAAGAGAACAGTATGGCAACGCATTCCGTGTAGGAATGGGTGCGGAAGCTATTCAGGAACTGTTACAGGCAATTGATCTTGAAAAAGATTCTGCAGAATTAAAAGCAGAACTTGAAGATGCAACAGGCCAGAAACGTGCCCGCATCATCAAGAGACTTGAGGTTGTAGAAGCATTCCGCGAGTCAGGGAATAAACCGGAATGGATGATTATGACTGTTATCCCGGTTATTCCACCGGATTTACGTCCAATGGTTCAGTTAGACGGTGGCCGTTTTGCTACATCTGACTTGAATGACTTGTACAGAAGAATTATTAATAGAAATAACCGTTTAAGAAGACTTCTTGATTTAGGAGCACCTGACATCATCGTTCGTAATGAAAAACGTATGTTACAGGAAGCTGTTGATGCATTAATTGATAATGGCCGTCGCGGACGTCCGGTTACAGGACCTGGTAACAGAGCGCTGAAGTCATTATCTGACATGCTCAAAGGTAAGTCAGGACGTTTCCGTCAGAACTTACTTGGTAAGCGAGTTGACTACTCAGGACGTTCCGTTATCTGTGTAGAACCAAAATTAAAGATTTATCAGTGCGGTCTTCCAAAAGAAATGGCAATCGAATTGTTCAAACCATTCGTAATGAAAGAACTCGTTGCAAACGGAACTGCACATAACATTAAGAGCGCTAAGAAGATGGTAGAAAGACTTCAGACAGAAGTTTGGGATGTTTTAGAGGATGTTATCAAAGAACATCCGGTTATGTTAAACCGTGCGCCTACACTTCACCGTCTTGGTATTCAGGCATTTGAGCCAATCTTAGTAGAAGGTAAAGCTATTAAACTGCATCCATTGGTATGTACCGCGTTCAACGCCGACTTCGATGGTGACCAGATGGCTGTACACCTCCCACTGTCTGTTGAGGCACAGGCAGAATGCAGATTTATGCTTTTATCTCCGAACAACCTGTTGAAACCATCTGATGGTGGTCTGGTAGCCGTTCCTTCACAGGATATGGTCCTCGGTATCTACTATCTGACACAGGAGAGACCGGGTGCTAAGGGAGAAGGAAAATTCTTCAAGAATGTAAATGAAGCAATTCTTGCATATGAGAATGGTGCAATCACACTTCATGCGCGTATTAAAGTACGTGTCACAAAGAAGATGGCTGATGGCACAGAAATGACAGGTGTTGTGGAATCAACTTTAGGACGTTTCATTTTCAATGAAATCATTCCACAGGATTTAGGCTTTGTCGACAGATCCATTCCTGGAAACGAATTGAAGCTGGAAGTAGATTTCCTTGTAGCTAAGAAACAGAATAAACAGATTCTGGAAAAAGTTATCAACATTCATGGCGCTACAAAGACAGCTGAAGTTCTGGATGCTGTTAAGGCTATGGGTTACAAGTTCTCAACAAGAGCTGCGATGACGGTATCCATTTCCGATATGACAGTGCCTCCTCAGAAGCCGGAATTAATCAAAGCAGCCGAAGATACGGTTGACAAGATTACCAAACAGTACAAACGTGGTTTGATTACTGAGGAGGAGCGATACAAAGAAGTAGTAGAAACATGGAAAGAAACTGACGATAAATTAACACATGCACTTCTTTCCGGATTGGATAAATACAACAATATCTTCATGATGGCTGACTCCGGAGCCCGTGGTTCCGATAAGCAGATTAAGCAGTTGGCCGGTATGCGTGGTTTGATGGCAGATACAACCGGTAGAACTATTGAGTTGCCAATCAAGTCAAACTTCCGTGAAGGTCTTGACGTATTGGAATACTTCATGTCAGCACATGGTGCTCGTAAAGGTCTTTCCGATAC
>CAMGET010000077.1 GCA_946055175.1 uncultured Roseburia sp. | reverse complement strand
TGAATCTGTTGGAAAATGATTTAAAAGAGCAGACACAGTGTATTGTGGATATCTACTCCCGATATTTATTTGAAACAGCGGTATTTGAACAGAGCCGGAATAAGTTTCTGATGGCTTCTGACTTGAAGGAAATCATGCTACAGGCACAGAAGGAAGCCTATGGTGACGGTTTGGATGAAAATTATATGCATCCATATATGTGGGCTTGCAAGGGACATTATTACAGCTCAGGTTTAAGCTTTTATAATTTCCCATATGCATTTGGTAATTTATTCGCATTGGGACTTTACAGCAAGTTTTTAGAAGAGGGACAGAGTTTTGTGCCAAAGTATAAAGCTATGCTAAGTGCAACCCCAACCTGTACGATTGAAGAAGCAGGAGCGATGGTAGGAATTGATTTGACAAAGAAAGAACTCTGGGCGTCCAGCCTTGCCTTAATTGAAAAGAACATAGAACGGTTTTGTGAGATGTAACAGATGAAATGGAGGAAGAAATGAGCAGATTACAGGAGTTTAAGGAAAAGAAACTGGGGTTTGGCTGTATGCGACTTCCGGTTTTGGATGGTAACATGGACCAGATTGATGATGACCGTTTCTGTGAAATGATTGATTCTTTTTTGGAACAGGGATTTACTTATTTTGATACAGCCTATCCCTATCATAGTCAAAAATCAGAAGGTGCGGTAAGACACTGCCTGGTAGAAAGATATCCAAGAGAAAGTTTTTATCTGGCGGATAAGATGCCACTGTGGCTGGTAAAGGAAACTGCCGATTATGCGAGAATATTTAAGGAACAGTTGGAGCGCTGCGGTGTAGAGTATTTCGATTTTTATCTGTTGCATGCGATGGATAAAGAAAGCTTTGATGAAACGGAAGCTAAGGGAGGGTATCCATTCGTACAGAAAATGAAGGAAGAGGGGAAAATCAGACATATTGGTTTTTCCTTCCATGATACGGCTGAGGTATTAGATGAGATTTTAACCAAGCATCCGGAGATGGAATTTGTACAGCTTCAGATAAATTACTATGACTGGGAATCGGAAAGTGTGCAGTCTCGTAAATGCTACGAGGTAGCAGTAAAGCACAAAAAACCAGTGATTGTAATGGAACCGGTAAAAGGTGGTACTTTGGCAAATCTGGCACCGGAAGCGGCCGGATTTTTGGATGAAATGAATTCCAAAGCTTCGTATGCATCCTATGCAATCCGTTATGCGGCGTCCTTAGAAAACGTGTTTATGGTATTAAGCGGCATGTCAAACATGGAACAATTGCAGGACAATACTTCTTACATGAAAGAGTTTGAACCATTGACAGAAAGCGAGCAGGAGGGCATACAGAAGGTAGTAGAGGCACTTTCAAAACTTCCGACGATTCCTTGTACTAAATGTCGCTATTGTGTGGATGGATGTCCGAAAAAGATAAATATTCCGGGCTTATTTCAGGCATATAATAATATAATTCAGTTTGGAGATAATGAAGTCAGCCGGAGAAACTATACGCAGGCAATCAAAGACCATGGTATGGCAAGTGAATGTATCGGCTGTGGGAAATGCGAAACAAGCTGTCCGCAACATTTGGAAATTCGGAAATTATTAATAGACGTAACAAAGGTATTTGAGTAAAAAAGAGCTGTGGCAAATGAGTTTGATCGTCTCGTTTGCCACAGCAATTTTTTACAGTTTTTTTACCAACGCAGAAATGTCGGCATTTTTTCCCATTATCATAAGATGCTCATTCGGATTAAAAACATAATCGGCTCCGGGCATTAGCTGCATATTTCCATCGGCTTTGACTCCTATAATGTTTGCATTGTATCGTGCACGGACATTGACTTCCTTGATTGTTTTCCCAATCCATTCCGGAAGAGGGGCCATTTCATAGATGGAGTAATTAGGACCAAGTTCCATATAATCAAATACCCGGTTCGCAGAGAAACGGACTGCAACTTTTTCAGCAATATCACGATCCGGATAGATGACTTCATCAGCGCCGTTTCGCAGTAAAAACTTTGCATGAATGTCACGGCTGGCTTTGCTGACCACATATTTGGCTCCTAGGTCTTTTAGCTGACTGGTGATTTCAAGACTGTTCTGAAAATTATCGCCAATGCAGACGAAACAAACATCAAAATTGCTGACACCAAGTGACTTTAAAACCTTTTCGTTGGTGCAGTCTCCAATTTGGGCATTGGTAACATATGGAAGCAAATCTTCTAACGCTTCTTCGTCTTCATCTACAATCATAATTTCGTTATTTAGTTTTGATAAATCCATGCAGAGGTGGGCGCCGAAGCGTCCCATTCCAATAATTAAAATAGATTTCATGCTATCCTCCTTGTTTTGCGAAGCAAAATCCCATTTTACGAAGTAAAATTTGTCCTATTGGTGAGGAGAGGATTTCGCTTCTTTTAGCCAATATTAATCCGTTCTACCGGTAATAAAACATGTGGTGTTTTTTTCTGGTTGGTAAATGAGAGCGCAAAGGATAAACTTCCGAGACGCCCGACATACATCAGGAATGCAATCAATATCTGTGAAACAACAGATAGCTGACCGGTAATTCCGGCTGTCATACCAACGGTACAGATGGCGGATATGACCTCGAATAAGGCATCTCCGATTGCGAAGCCATCAATGGCACAAATCAGTAAGGTCGCTGCCATGCTGATAAATAAGTAGATACATAAAACAGCGGAAGCTTTTGATACGGTATCCGTTTCGATTCTTCTGCCAAAAATATTTGTGCCTTTACTGTTACGCAAAATAGAACGCAAATACAGTAATAGGACAAAAATAGTTCCGACTTTGACACCGCCTGCGGTAGAACCGGAGCAGCCACCGATAAACATTAACATAATGGTAAGCAGTTTTCCGCTTTCCGATAAAGCAGCAGTATCTGTTGTATTGAATCCGGCAGTCCTTGGTGTGACAGCCTGAAAGAAGGAAGCACAGATTTTTCCGACCGGGTTCATATCAGCATATAAGCCATTTCCTTCTATAATATAGAACAAAAGTGCTCCGCCAAATACAAGAACAATGCTGGCGGATAAAACCATTTTTGTCTGAAGGGCATATTTTTTAAAGTCAAATTTGTGTTCCGCAATGTCATTCCAACAGAAAAAACCGATTCCACCGATTAGTATCAAAGCAATCAGAGTAAACACTACCACCGGATGGTCATAATAAGCAGTAAAAGAAGAATTGCCAAACTGTCCCATCAGGTCAAACCCGGCATTACAAAAGGCGGATATCGAATGAAAAATGCCATAATAGAGACTTGTACCAAAGCCCATATCCGGCAGAAAACAGAAGAATAAAATGATTGCTCCGACACCTTCAAATAGTAGCGTCCCTTTTAAAACCCGCCGAATCAGACGTACAACACCGCCGATTTCTAAGACATTAAAACTTTCACGAATCCAGCCACGCTGCTGTAGAGTGATTTTTTTGTTAAATATCATGGAAACTAATGTACCAAAAGTGATGAAGCCGAGTCCGCCGATCTGAATTAGTACAAGTAATACAAGTTGTCCGAAAAGGGACCAATGAGTGTAGGTATCTACCAGAACCAACCCGGTTACACAGGTGGCGCTGGTTGCGGTAAAAAGTGCGGTCATAAAGGGAGTAAATTCCCCGGTCCGCGAAGAAATCGGAAGCATCAGCAGAAGAGTTCCGGTTAAAATTAAAACAAAAAAACCGAGGCTGATAATCTGCGTTGCTGATAGTCGTTTTAAAAATACGGTTAACATAAAATACCTTTCCGTTTTTGATTACAAAATTTGCTTGAGAATATTATAGCAAAAGATTATAATATTTGCATAGAATTTTAGAAAAAAATGAGGAAGACATATGGGAAGTTTCATTTTCTTAATTTTCATCGGAATATTTATTTACAAAATTGTCAAAGCGGCAGAAAAGAGTACCCCGAAGAATCAGGGCAGACAGAATCAGCAGAGAGTGCAGCAGAGCCAGGTACAGCCACAGGCATATCAGTCAAAACAGCGCCAGCCGCAGCAGAATGCTTATTATTATAACGAACAGCAGAGAGCGACAAAACAGCGGCTTCAGCAGAAATATGGGCAGAATACGAATACGGCCAGACAGGCAAAGGGTGACATTTTATCCAGAGCGAAAGAAAATGTACAGGAAAATGAACCGGATAAAGTGGCACAGGAACTGCATGCAGAAGTTTGCAGAGATTACAGGGAGCAAGCTGCAGCGAAGCCGGATGTACAGGTACATATGGAACAGTCACATGATGGTGAGCCTTATGGCGAAAGTGATATTCTAAAAAGAGTGAATGATTTAATGATAACAGGCTACAGCGGAGAAATGAAGTTTGAACGTGATTTCATTGCGGAAGGTGTTGAGATGTTAAACGGCTTTGGCATTTGATACGCCATCTACAAAAGGTATTGTACATGACAGGAAGTGAGGCTTAAAGATGGAACGTATACCAAAAAGCGGAGAGTTTTACAGACATTTCAAGAATAAATTGTATCAGATTGTGACAGTGGCAGAACACTCCGAGAGCAGAGAGAAACTGGTCATTTATCAGGCATTGTATGGAGATTATAAGACCTATGCGAGACCTCTTGAGATGTTTACAAGTGAAGTGGACCATGTAAAATATCCGGATGTAAAGCAGAAATATCGTTTTGAAAAAGTGGAGCCGGGCGAAATTTCCGAAATCTATCAGCCGAAGGTAGAGGTGCCGACACAACAGCCGGAAACTACACAGATATTGCCGGAGGCAGAAATGCTTTCCGGTGGGCAGTCAACAGAAGAACTTCCGGAACCGGGACTACTTGAATTTCTGGATACAGATGACTGGGATATGAAATACAATATTCTGGTATCATTACGGGATAAAATGACGGACAAATTAGTGGACGATTTTGCGGTAGCTTTAGACATAGTGATTCCGGAAGGACCATTAGACAAACGTTATGAAGAACTTAAAAACTGTCTTAGAACCAGACAGAAATTTGAAAGCCAGCGTCTAAGATAGCTGGCTTAAATTACTGTTGTGATATTTTGGTGAGTTGGTAACATCCTCTCCAAACCAGTCTGGCGGAGTGAAAGCATTTGCTTCTTCGACACTGTCAAACTCCACTTCTGCTAACATAAGCGGGGCAAGTTTTCCATGGAAGATATCTAACTCAATGGTCAATTTATCATTATAAGGAATCAGGTATCTCGTTTTTTCAATAAAAATGCCGTCGGCTTTTGGTTTCATATGTTCAAAGGCTTCCTTTGTCAGCGGAAGCTCATATTCTTCGCGGACCATGAGACCTTCCCCTTTACAGGTGAGAATGTATTTGTCATTGGAACGGCGGATGCGTACCACGGGACTGGTGCAAAGATAACCCTGCTCGATTTCTTTGCAGGGATAGGAAGTCAGATTTTTGGGTGGGGTATCAATTAAAAATTTGCGTTCGATTTCCATGAGAACCTCCATAGCTATGATAGTTACAGTATGAACGATTGACGCAGAAATTTCAATGAAGTATACTAAATTTTAGAAAATAAATTTGTGTCTGCAATTGTTTTTTGGAGAACAATTGCAGATAGACAGGAGAAGTGATATGAAAAAATTAGGCATTTTTATGGCAGATGGTTGTGAAGAAATTGAAGGACTTACAGTCGTAGACCTTGTTCGCAGAACCGGCCAAATTGATATTACTACGATATCCATTAGTGATTCGAAACAGGTGACAGGCTCACATAAAATCACATTTTTTACAGATGCTTTAGCGTCAGAAGAGGATTTTGATGCTTTAGATGGCATTATTCTTCCGGGAGGCATGCCTGGGACCTTACATCTTGGGGAAAACGAGACAGTCAATGCAGTGATTAAAAAATTTGCCAAAGAAGGAAAAATGGTCGCAGCAATTTGTGCAGCACCAAGCGTTTTGGGCGCAGCAGGCTTACTGGAAGGCAGACATGCAACCTGTTATCCGGGCTTTGAGGAAAAGCTTTCCGGCGCAGAAGTGTTAGAGGATGCAGTTGTTATTGACGGCCACATTATTACCAGCCGCGGTATGGGAACTGCCATGGACTTTGGACTTGCAATTATTTGGCATCTTTTGGATGATGAGATGATGGAAAAAATTAAAAAAGGTATCATGTACGATATTGAGTGGGAAGTTATGTAAAAAAATACCCCTGTTCCTATCAGGTAGGAATAGGGATATTTTTTTGTTAAAGGTTAGTTTGTACCTTTCATCTGTTCTTCCTGTTTCATGATCATTTTCTTGACCATTTCACCACCAATGCTTCCGGCCTGTGCAGATGTAAGGTCTCCGTTGTAGCCTTCTTTTAAAGGTACACCGATTTCACTTGCAACTTCGTGTTTAAAACGATTCATAGCTTCCTTTGCCTGTGGTACAGCCATCTTACTGGTGTTTGAACCTGAATTATCTGTTCCGCTCATGGTTTCACCTCCATATTTCTTCTATTGT
>CAMGET010000076.1 GCA_946055175.1 uncultured Roseburia sp. | reverse complement strand
AGCCGGCTGTTCCATACCCATTAATTCAATCATAGTTGGAATGATGTCTGACAAACATCCATTTTCTCTTAATTTATATGAAGGATCTGCATTTACTAAGATGAATGGAACCGGATTTGTGGTATGAGCGGTAAATGGAGCACCTGTTTTGTAATCCACTAACTGCTCTGCATTTCCATGGTCTGCACAGATAAACATCTGACCGTTTACTTCCTTTAATGCCTCCACTGCTTTTCCTACACATGCATCAACGGTTTCTACTGCCTTTATTGCCGCTTGAAGAATACCTGTATGACCAACCATATCCGGATTTGCAAAGTTGATGATAATGACATCATATTTTTCAGAACGGATTGCTTCACAAACTCTGTCGCAGACTTCCGGTGCACTCATTTCCGGCTGCAAATCGTAGGTAGCAACCTTTGGAGAGTTTACTAAGATACGGTCTTCTCCTTTGTTTGGTTCTTCCACACCACCGTTGAAGAAGAAGGTTACATGTGCATATTTCTCTGTCTCAGCAATTCTTGCCTGTGTCTTTCCGTTTGCTGCCAAATATTCGCCAAACGTATTCTTTAATTCTACCTTCTTGAACGCTATCATTTTATTTGGAATGGTTACATCGTATTCGGTAAAGCACACATAGGTAACCTGCTTTCTGGCTCCTCTGTCAAATCCATCAAACTCATCCATACAGAAGGTTCTTGTGATTTCACGGGCACGGTCCGGTCGGAAGTTAAAGAAAATCACACTGTCGCCGTCTTTGATTGTCGCACGTGGTGTACCGTTTTCTGTGATTGCTGTAGGGACAAAGAACTCATCTGTTATGTCCTTTGCATAGGATGCCGCCATAGCTTCAACTGCATCAGCCGCCTGCTCGCCTTCACCCTTTGTCAAAACATTGTAAGCCTTTTCTACACGATCCCAGCGATTATCTCGATCCATTGCGTAATAGCGCCCGCTGATGGAAGCAATTTTACCAACACCGATTTCAGCCATTTTTGCTTCCAATGCTTCGATAAAGCCTTTGCCTGAAGTCGGAGCTGTATCACGTCCGTCTAAGAAGCAATGCACATAAACATTCTTTATGCCTTCTCTCTTTGCCAATTCCAATAGCCCGTAAAGATGTGTAATATGGCTGTGTACGCCGCCATCTGATAACAGGCCGTATAAATGTAAGTCAGAATTTTTTTCTTTTACATTTGCCATTGCTGCTAATAATGCTTCGTTTTTGAAGAAATCTCCATCTTCGATTTCTTTTGTGATTCTGGTAAGCTCCTGATATACAATTCTTCCAGCACCCATATTTAAGTGACCTACTTCGGAGTTACCCATCTGTCCGTCCGGCAAACCTACAGCCAATCCGCTTGCATATCCTTTTACAAATGGATACTCAGCCATTAAGCCATCCATTACAGGAGTCTTTGCCTGTGCAACTGCATTACCCTCTGTTTTTTCGTTCAGTCCGTATCCGTCTAATATCATAAGTACGGTTGGTCTTTTGCTCATAATTTTTTCCTCACTTTTCTCTAAAATTCGATATTATTCAATTCGATTTCCGACAATATCAATCGCAAAACCATCATTATCCCTTCCTCCACGGACAGGGGTGGTACTGTCATTCGAATTATAAAGGAACTCTCTTTCCGTTTCCTTTGTATTATAAACATTACCTGCCGCATCTATCCCAATATTGGAAGAAATCGCCGCAATGTAATGATAAAATTCATCCTTTTCTGTTTTATCTGTTATCAGGCTTGTTGTCAAGTCCTTTTGTACACATGGCAGAAATTTTAATGTCAGCTTTCCATCTGAACTAATCACAACCTGTGCCAATGTGGTATACAAAGTTCCGGTTGAAAACCAGAAATTTCCTATGCTGTATGCCACCGGTGTATCATTGATAAAGCCTGCTCCCTGCAATCGATGTGGATGTCCGCCGATAATCGCATCTGCGCCTGCCTTTTCATACAATTTTGCCAGTCTTAACTGAGATGCATCCGGATATAAGGTTCCTTCTGATCCCCAATGTGGAATCGCAATAACGTAATCACTGTATTTTGCTGCTTCTTCAATCACCTCGCAAAACACCTGCGGATAAAGGGTCTTTAAAACTCCTGCTGCATCCTCGGTTGCTTCTTTTGTATACTTTTTGGTGCGTTCAATCTCCGTAGCTGACACAAAAGCAATCTTTTTCCCATTCGCTACAAAATAGACAATTTTTTTCGCCTCATCCAGATTTCTTCCTGCCCCTATATACGCAACGCCGGCATCATCCAGCACATCTAATGTATCAAGAAGACCTTCTTCTCCAAAATCATAGGTATGATTATTTCCAAGCGACACAATGTCCACGCCAAATTCTTCTAAAATCTGAATCCGTTCTAAATCCGCACGAAACGTATAGGCTTTTCCCTCTAACGCTTCCTTATTGTCACTGTATACAAACTCATTATTCATCATCAGAATATCTGCGCTTTGCATTTCGCGTAGCAACTCAGCGTCAATACACTCAGAAAGGTCATTTTTTGCATCTATGTAGCGCTCCATGGTATACCAGTCCTCTGCAAGATTGAAATCTCCTGTAAAACTGATGACAATCTCTTCTTCGCTATTACACGCTGTCCAGGCAACATTCTTTTGCATTTCCGGTTTCATTCCTGTATTTTCGCAATATAAAGTCCACAACACGTGAATTGAATTTCCGGTAATCTCATACCAGATATCCTCATCCTGCTCCCCGTCCAGAACTGCATATGCAATTTTCAATAAATTATCTTCTCCATATTCTGCAGTAAGCCACATTAAATAGGAATCGTCCAGTGGATACCCCGCTATAAATTCCTTTGTAGCTCCCGTCAAAATCACATCATATGCTTCCGTCAAATTCCGGATTTCTTTTGGCGGTGTCATCTCTTTTTCCATACTTTCGGTGTCCTCCATGATGTCTCCGCCCTGATTACTTACCTGACTGCTACAGCCCGATAATAGGAATATGATAAAAACTGCCCCGGCAAGCATTTGTCTGAAATGTTTGCTATGTATTTTCACCCTTTGTACTCCAAACCCTCTTTTAGAAAAGGGAACCAGAACCTGGTTCCCTTTATGTTTATATCCGGTCGCGTCTTATTTATAGTTGACAATTTTTCCAAAATCAGCCTTTAAGCTTGCGCCGCCAACTAATCCGCCATCGATATCCGGCTGTGCAAATAACTCAGCTGCGTTTCCTGCATTTACAGAACCGCCGTACTGAATACGTACTTTTTCAGCTGTATCTGTTCCATATACTTCTGCGATGCATTCACGGATTGCTTTACATACTTCCTGTGCCTGCTCTGTTGTTGCTGTTTTACCGGTTCCGATTGCCCAGATTGGCTCATATGCAATTACCATAGAAGCCACCTGTTCTGCAGTAATGTCTTTTAAATCAGACTTAATCTGGAAACGAATCCAGTCAAGTGTAACACCCATTTCTCTCTGCTCTAAAGATTCTCCACAGCAAAGGATTGGTGTTAAGTTGTGCTCGAATGCTTTCTTTACTTTCTTATTTAACATGCAGTCACACTCTTTGAAATAATCACGTCTCTCAGAATGTCCGATAATGACATATTTAACGCCTGCATCTACTAACATCTCCGGAGAGATTTCGCCGGTATAAGCACCTTTTTCTTCGTAGTACATGTTTTCAGCACCAACTACTACGTTAGTACCTTTTACTGCTTCCACAACCGGAACGATGTCGATTGCAGGAACACAGTATACGACTTCTACTTCATCACTTGCTACAAGCGGTTTTAATTCTTCTACTAATGCGACAGCCTGGCTTGGAGTCATGTTCATTTTCCAGTTACCTGCTACAATTTTCTTTCTTGCCATGATTTTGACCTCTCTAAATTTATATATATATCGTGCTCGGAGCATCCCACTCAAAACGCATGCGTTTTCGTGCGCGTCCGCGCTTCAATAACTACAAATAGTGAATTCCTTCATGCAAGCATGAGTCTTTCACTATTTGCAGTTCTCTCAGTCTGCTCCTCGCGACTATTTATCGTCTGCAGCCATAACGCCTGGAAGCTCTTTTCCTTCCAGGAACTCTAAGGAAGCGCCGCCGCCTGTTGAGATGTGGCTCATCTTGTCGCCGTAGCCCATCTGGTTTACAGCAGCTGCGGAGTCACCACCACCGATAATCGTTGTAGCGTCTGTTTCTGCTAATGCTTTTGCTACTGCAAGAGTACCTGCTGCAAGTGTTGGGTTCTCAAATACACCCATAGGTCCGTTCCAAACAACAGTCTTTGCTGTCTTTACAGCTTCTGCAAATAATTCAGCTGATTTCGGTCCGATATCACAGCCTTCACGGTCTGCAGGCATATCTGTTGTATCGTATACTTCTGTCTCAACCGGTGCATCGATTGGGCTTGGGAACTCTTTGATTGTAACAGCATCAACCGGTAATAATAATTTCTTTCCAAGCTTCTCTGCTTTTGCCATCATTTCTTTACAGTAATCTAATTTCTCATTATCTACTAAGGAAGTACCGATTTCATAACCCTGAGCTTTTAAGAAGGTATAAGCCATACCGCCACCGATGATTAAAGTATCACACTTCTCTAAGAGGTTATTAATAACATTTAACTTATCAGCAACTTTGGCACCGCCAAGGATTGCTACGAAAGGACGTACCGGATTCTCTACTGCATTACCAAGGAAGTCGATTTCTTTCTGCATTAAGTAACCAACTACATTGTCGCCGCCTTTTTCGCTGATGAACTTTGTAACGCCTGCTACAGAAGCATGTGCTCTGTGAGAAGAACCAAAAGCGTCACATACATAAACGTCTGCTAAGTCAGCTAACTCTTTTGAGAACGCTTCACCATTCTTGGTCTCTTCTGCGCCACGGAAACGGGTATTCTGAAGTAATACAACATCTCCTTCTTTCATAGCTTCTACTGCCTTTGTTGCAGCTTCGCCTGTTACATTGTAATCTGCTACGAATACAACTTCTTTTCCTAATTTTTCAGAAAGCTTCTTTGCAACCGGTGCTAAAGATTCGCCTTCGTTCGGGCCATTCTTTACTTTTCCAAGATGTGAGCAGAGGATTACCTTGCCGCCATCGTTTAATAATTTCTGAATTGTCGGAAGAGCAGCATTAATACGTGTTTCATCTGTAATCACGCCTTCTTTTAAAGGTACGTTAAAATCACATCTTACAAGTACTCTTTTGCCTTTTACATTGATATCATCTACTGATTTTTTGTTTAATCCCATAGTTAGGACCTCCTTGTTTTATATGGTGAATAAATAAGGTCCGGTCCAATTGGACCGGACCCTTTAAAAGTCTCTTATGACGAGAATTATGCTAACTCAGCGAAGTATTTGATTGTCTTAACCATCTGAGATGTGTAGCTGTTCTCGTTATCATACCAAGATACAACCTGTACCAGTGAGTTGCCATCTTCCATTGAAGATACCATTGTCTGTGTAGCATCGAATAATGAACCATATGTCATACCGATAACGTCAGAAGATACGATTTCATCTGTGTTGTATCCGAAAGAATCTGTAGCAGCGGCCTTCATAGCTGCGTTGATTTCGTCTTTTGTTACTTTACCCTTAACAACTGCAACTAAGATTGTTGTAGAACCTGTTGGGGTTGGAACACGCTGTGCAGAACCGATTAATTTTCCGTTTAATTCTGGAATAACTAAGCCGATAGCTTTTGCAGCACCTGTGCTGTTTGGAACGATGTTCTGTGCACCAGCACGAGCACGTCTCTTGTCACCTTTTCTCTGTGGTCCGTCAAGAATCATCTGGTCACCTGTGTAAGCATGAACGGTTGTCATGATACCGGACTGGATTGGTGCGAAGTCGTTTAATGCTTTTGCCATTGGAGCTAAGCAGTTTGTTGTACAAGAAGCTGCAGAAATAACTGTATCTTCCGGTTTCAATGTCTTGTGGTTTACATTGTAAACGATGGTAGGAAGGTCATTTCCTGCCGGAGCAGAGATAACAACTTTCTTAGCACCTGCTGTGATATGAGCAGAAGCTTTTTCTTTTGAGGTATAGAAACCTGTACACTCTAATACAACATCTACGTCTAATTCTCCCCATGGAAGCTCAGCTGCGTTAGCTTTTGCGTAGATTGTGATTTTCTTTCCGTTAACTGTGATAGAATCTTCACCAGCTTCTACTGTGCTGGCATATTTGTATGTTCCCTGCGCTGTATCGTATTTTAACAAATGAGCAAGCATATCAGGACTTGTTAAATCGTTAATTGCTACTACTTCATAACCTTCTGCATCAAACATCTGTCTGAAAGCAAGACGACCGATACGGCCGAAACCATTAATTGCTACTCTTACTGCCATTTTTAATTCCTCCTAGAATTTGTGTGTATTCTTTTTTTCGGGCCTGCTAATCAGTATTCCCGAGTTTCCTTTATTTTAACTAATTTTCTCACAAAGTTCA
>CAMGET010000075.1 GCA_946055175.1 uncultured Roseburia sp. | reverse complement strand
AAAGAGAGCAGATGTCTATAACTATAAGACTACTCTAAACAGTAAGACGCAGAAGGAAGAAATCAAAAAAGCTGCAAAGGAATTAGAGGAATTAGATGCTAAAATCAAAGCAATTGAAACACATGCAGAAAAAGAAGAAAAAGCAAAGAAAGCTGCAGTTGCAGCTGATTCTGCTTACTTAAAAGCATACGAAGCAAAGCTCGCTGAGTTAAAAGCTAAGCATGCAAAGGAAATTCAGGCTGAAATCTCAATAGAGACCAAAGCACGAAATGAAATTCTGGCAAAAGAAGTGTACTTATCTGTCGGAAGATATGGCATTAAGAAACGTGTAGAATTATTAAATGGTTTATTAAAAGCTTTAAAAGAAGCTATGAGAATAGGCGTTGACCTTACTAATGAGGAAGAAAGAAACGCAGTATTTGATGACGTTGCTTTCCGTGTTCGTTATTTGGATGAAACACCGGAGCAGCTACATGGTACCTGTATTTTGAATCTTGCAAAGATTAAGTATGCAAAGGACTGGAGCCAGATTCGAGGAAGCAGAATTGCAACAGTATTCCAGGATCCAATGACTTCCTTAAACCCGATTATTACAATCGGTAAGCAGATTACATCCATTATTTTAAAACATCAGGATTGCTCTGAAGTGGAAGCAAGACGTCGTGCGTTAGACTTAATGCATAAAGTAGGTATTCCGAATCCGGAAGCACGTTTTGATGACTATCCATTCCAGTATTCTGGTGGTATGAGACAGCGTATCGTAATTGCGATTGCACTTTCCTGCCAGCCAAAGATTCTGATTTGTGATGAGCCTACGACAGCGCTTGATGTTACCATTCAGGCACAGATTTTAAAATTGATCAAAGACTTACAGAAAGAATTCAACTATACCATCGTATTTATTACACATGACCTAGGTGTAGTTGCAAACGTAGCTGATCGTGTAGCAGTATTATATGCTGGACAGGTTGTAGAACTTGGTACGGTAGAAGAGGTATTCTATGATCCTCGTCATCCATATACCTGGGCATTACTTTCTTCTCTGCCACAGCTGGCACAGAAGAATACCAAGCTGTATTCCATTACCGGTACTCCACCATCACTTTACAACAATATTGTAGGTGATGCATTTGCACCGCGTAACCCATACTGCTTAAAGATTGATACATTGTTAGAGCCTCCGATGTTTAAAATCACTGATACACATTATGCCAAGACTTGGCTGTTAGATCCAAAGGCTCCAAAGATTGAAAAGCCGGAAGGTATAGAGAACATTCACGAGAAGTTAGTAAAAGCATTTAATATATAGGAGATTTTAACTGTGAGCAATATGACAAAAAAAGGACATACATCCCTTTTCCCGGAGCATGGTCCTTTAGATGAAAATGGTAAAGAAATATTATTGTCTTTGAAAAATGTAGACATTACATTCGGAAAAGGCGAAGATGCGGTAAGAGCAGTTAAGAATGCTTCCTTTGACATTTACAAAGGAGAGACATTTTCACTTGTTGGTGAATCCGGTTCCGGTAAAACTACCATCGGACGAGCTGTTATCCGTGTAAATCAGCTGGCTGCAGGTCAGATTTTGTACAAGGGCGTTCCGATTTCAGGAAAAATCTCCCGTGCATTAGACCGTGAAGTAATCCGTAATATCCAGATGGTATTCCAGGATCCTGCAGCTTCCTTAAATGAACGTGCAACCGTTGATTATATCGTTTCAGAAGGTTTGTACAATTTCCATTTATATGAAAACGAAGCTGACCGTGCACGTAAAGTTGAGAATATGATTGAACAGGTAGGTCTGCTTCCGGAGCATCTGACCCGTTACCCACACGAATTCTCCGGTGGACAGCGTCAGCGTATCGGTATTGCCCGTGCCATGGTAATGGAACCCGAATTAGTTGTAGCGGATGAACCGATTTCCGCTTTGGACGTATCCATTCGTGCACAGGTATTAAACTTGATGAAGAAGTTCCAGGAAGAGAAGAATCTGACGTACCTTTTTATCGCACATGATCTTTCTGTTGTAAGATTTATTTCCGATCGTATCGGTGTTATCTATAAAGGTGATATCGTAGAAGTTGCGGATGCAGAAGAGCTATTCAATTTCCCATTGCATCCATATACCCATTCACTGATTTCAGCAATTCCGATTCCGGATCCGAAGCTGGAGAAGAATAAGATATTGTTTACCTACGATCCAAGTATTCATGACTATAGTGAAGACAAACCGAAATTAGTAGATATCGGACATAACCATTTAGTATTTGGTAATAAGAAAGAAATCGAAGAATACAAAGCAGTTCGTGAAAAGAACGTTCCACTTAAGACCATTACAATTGCGGATCCAACAACAAAAGAAGGTCAGGAAGCCTTAAAAGCAAATGAAGCAGCGGAAGAAGAAGCTATTTTACGGGCAGAAGAGGAGTTTTTAATTACACCGATTCATGATACCGGAAGCAAGTGGTATGCAGTGCTATCCTTCTTCTTACCGATACTTGGTGTGATTGCTGCTCTTGTATTTAGGCATTTTAATCACAAACGTAATGCAAAAGCATGTAAGAAGGGTGCAATTATTGGATTTATTACAATTGCAGCAGTGATTGTACTGTTTGCAATCTTACTGGTATTAGCGGTGATTTAGTATGGGTAGAATGGCGAAGGAGAGAACAACAAGCCAGCCGAAACCCGTAGAAAAATTTGAGTTATCAGAGAAGCACATAGGATGGAGAATTCTTTTCTTCATCCTATTTGTAGTCATAGCAGCAACAGCATTTGCCTATGGTATAAACTCCTTATTTACTACGGAACCGGGATGGCAGGAGATAGAAGCCGACGCGGCTGCAGGAGTAAACTGCGGAAATGAGTTTGTGCTGATGTACCATCTTGGCATTAGCGGACGTGATGCAACCGTTGAGAATAAGGCTTTAAAAATTATTTATACAGATGCCTGTGAGTTGGCTTATAAATTATTTCACAATAAGGAAACCTTTGATGATGTAACGAATATTTGTTACATTAATCAGCATCCAAACGAAGAAATTGTAGTGGATGATGCATTATATCAGGCTTTTTCAATCATTCAAAGGAATGGTGATCGCCGCCTTTATCTGGGGCCGGTATATGACCAGTATGAAGAGATTTTTTACTGTGAAGACGATACGATGCTTGTCAATTATGACCCGCTTCTTAACGAGGAACTTGCTGCAGAATATGCAATGATATCAGATTATGCTAACAATCCTCAAATGATAGATATAAAGCTTTTGGATGATAATAAAATTATGTTGGAAGTCTCCAAGGAGTATTTAGCATTTGCAGAAGAACATTATATCACACAGTATATTGATTTCTTCTGGATGAAGAATGCTTTTGTCACTGATTACCTGGCAGATACCCTGATTGAAAATGGATATACAGCAGGTACGATTTCAAGTTACGATGGATTTTCAAGAAACTTAGGAAAGATGGAGGAATCGTTTTCTTTTAACATCTATGACAGAATGGGGCAGACCATCTATCCGGCAGCAGTCATGCAGTATAGCGGAACTCGCAGTATTGTTTATCTACGTGATTATATGATGAATAATCAGGATGAAGAACATTACTATGTAATGGAGGATGGAACGATTCGTACATCCTACATCGATGTGAACGATGGCATTGCGAAAACGGCTACAGATAATCTTTATGCCTATTCAGAGCAACTGGGGTGCGCAGAGCTTTTGCTTAAGGCAGCACCGGTTTATGTAACAGACGATTTTTCTGAGGAAGCAGTAAAGGAGCTTACGGCATCCGGAGTTTATATCATTTATTGCGAAGACAATACCATAAAATACAATGATGCTTCTCTTGTTTTGACGGATTTGTTTGACGAATCCGGTATTACTTACAAGAAAGCTTATGTAGGAAAATAAAAAGTTTAAAATGAGGCTGCTGCTTTTAAGAATGAAAATTCCGTGAAGCAGTGGCTTCTTTTTTTGCACATTGCTGGAAGAATATGCTATACTGTAAGGGAAGTTCTCAGATTCAGGGGAGTAAATCATGGGATTATTTAACCAGAGCATAGAGAAGAAAAGAGAAAAAGAGATTCGACGGGAGGCAAAAGAGATTTCTAAGGAGCTTGCAGCTTTTGGAATGGATAAGAAAGCTACAAAAGAGTACTTGGAGGTCTTTCAGGAACTCCTGATTGATGCATGCCTGCAAAAGGATTGCTATGTATGTTCAAAACAGCAGATGGCGGAGTGCAGGCTGTTGATAGATACCTTGCTTCCTGATATCGCAAAGAAGGAAGCAAACGAGGTGTGCAGTCAGTTAAAGCAGCTTGTGGTACTGCTTCAAGGCATTTACCATGAATGCACCATTCGACGAGATGATCTTGACTTTGCATCTACCTATGCTTACATAAAAAAAACTGCCCAGGAGTATGATGGAAGTGACCGTCTGATGCTTCAGAGTGAATTGGAAAATCTGCTTCATGTAGTAGAAGAAACGCTTGAGTGGGAGGCACCGGACTTTTGTGCTTTGGCATGCTTTTGCAAATATGGAAACCGAAGTGATCTGGCAGAGATTGAAAACCATCAGAGAAATGAAATGATAATGCGATTTTACCGGGAGCAATTCTGGGATGGATTTGAAAGAGAACTGGAAGATTGTGGCGTGAAAGAGCGTGTCACAGACTGGATAAAGGAGAAATTAGAACAAAGAGAGGATATGTGAAATGAAAACAGAATGGAACTTAGAGGTACTCTATAAAGGACTGGATGATCCGGCTTATGAGGCGGATATGAAGAAGTATGAGGAAACAATTAAGGAGTTTACAGCACTTTTTGAAGAAGTTAAGAACCGGAAACCGGAAGAAGTGGCTGAGGTGCTGTTATTAAAACAAGAAGAACTTGCCGAATTAGTGGGCAAGCTTAGTACTTACCTTTCTCTTCGTCAGTCAGTCGAAACAGAAAATGGCGATTTGATGGCACAGATGAATCGTTTGATTCGTATTTATAATAGCGGAATGGAAAGTGAGCTTGCTGCAGAGAAGTTTATTGCCAAGATTCAGGATGTAGATACACTTGCGAAAGAAAATAAAATTGTGGCAGAGTATCGTTCTATGATTATGCGTAATAAGCAGAAGGAAAAATACCTGTTCAGTGATGAGGTCGAAGCAATGATTTCGGCAATGGACATGACGGGAGGTTCTGCATGGGGACAACTGCAGTCCTATCTGACCTCTACAGTAAAGGTAGATTATGATGGAAAGCAGATTACTTTAACGGAAGTGCGTAATCTTGCAAACAGTCCTGATGCTGCAGTAAGAAAGGCGGCTTATGAATCAGAACTTGCAGCTTATGAAAAAATTGAAGATTCACTTGCATTTGCATTGAATAATATTAAAAATCAGGTGACCATGCTTTCAGAAAAACGTGGTTACGAGTCTCCTCTTGCAATGACACTGATGGATGCCAGAATGAAACGAGAGACCTTAGATGCCATGATGGAAGCAATTAAGGAATATTTGCCAAAATTCCGGAAATATCTCCGTAAAAAAGGTGAGATGTTAGGTCATAGCAATGGATTGCCGTGGTACGATTTATTTGCACCTTTAGGAAAAGCAGATAAAACCTATACGATAGAAGAAGCAAAGGATTATCTGGTAAACTGCTTCTCTGATTTTTCACAGGATCTGGCAGATATGATGGCAGAAGCCTTTGATAACGAATGGATTGATTTTTATCCGAGAAAAGGAAAAGAAGGCGGAGCGTTCTGTGCAGGAGTTTCCTGCTTAAAGCAGAGCCGTATTTTGACCAACTTTGACGGCTATTTTGGTTCTATCGGAACTCTTGCTCACGAGCTTGGTCATGCTTATCACAATCGTCAGATTGAAAACCAGCGTATTCTAAATCAGGATTATCCAATGCCGGTAGCGGAAACAGCGTCAACCTTTAACGAGACCCATTTGGGACAGCATGCAATTGCACAGGCAAGCGGCGAGGAATTATTGAATCTGTTGGAAAATGATTTAAAAGAGCAGACACAGTGTATTGTGGATATCTATTCGAGATACCTGTTTGAAACAGCAGTATTTGAACAGAGCCAGAATAAATTTTTGATGGCTACCGACTTGAAAGAGCTTATGTTAAATGCACAGAAGGAAGCCTATGGTGATGGTTTGGATAAAAATTGTATGCATCCATATATGTGGGCCTGCAAAGGACATTATTACAGTTCAGGATTAAGCTTTTATAATTTCCCATATGCATTTGGTAATTTATTTGCACTGGGGCTTTACAGCAAGTTCTTAGAAGAGGGACAGAGCTTTGTGCCGAAGTATAAAGCAATGTTAAGCGCGACCCCAACCTGCACCATTGAAGAGGCAGGATTGATGGTGGGAATTGATTTGACAAAGAAAGAATTCTGGGAATCCAGTCTTGCTTTAATTGAAAAGAACATAGAACGGTTTTGTGAGATGTAGCAAACGAAATGGAGAAAG
>CAMGET010000074.1 GCA_946055175.1 uncultured Roseburia sp. | reverse complement strand
TGGAAGCTGCTGCACATTTTTTTGCCAATGCATGATGTGCCTCTACATCATAGTTCTTCGGCGTTGCTTTGATTGCTTCATTCGTAGATAAAATCACTGGTAATAGTTCCCTAATTCTATCATCTAAAACTGCTTCTTCTAATTTTCCTTCTTTTACAGCGTTTACCAGAGAAATGGCACAATCCGGTCCCGGTGTTGGCATAACCAAGTTCGAACCTGCTTTTACACCTTCTACATGATCGTTATCTCCGCCCCAGTCGGTTACGATATAGCCATCAAAGCCCCATTCTTTTCTCAAAATATCCGTCAAAAGGTGCTTATTTTCATTGGCATAGGTTCCGTTAATCATGTTATAAGAAGACATAATGGCTTTTGCCTTGCCTTCTTTTACTGCAATTTCAAATCCGGTCAGATAAATTTCTCTTAATGTACGCTCATCCACCACAGAATCCATGGCCATACGACGCATCTCCTGTGAGTTTACTGCAAAGTGTTTTGGGCAGGCTGCGACTCCGTTTGCCTGAATACCACGGATGTAGGCTGCTGCCATTTTTCCTGACAGATACGGATCTTCCGAAAAATATTCAAAGTTTCTTCCACACAAAGGACTTCTTTTGATATTTAATCCCGGTCCTAACACTACATTCACTTCATTTGCAGCTGCCTCTTCTCCTATGGCTCTTCCTAACTCTTCGCCTAAGGCTTCGTCCCAGGTATTTGCCATTCCTGCAGCTGTTGGGAAGCAGGTAGCCGGTAAGGAAGCATTTAGTCCTAAGTGGTCCCCTTCTCCCGCCTGTTTTCGTAAACCGTGCGGTCCGTCTGACATAAACATGGAAGGAATCTGTAAACGAGGATTTTCAAAGCTCGTCCACTCTGACCATCCCTGCAGCATTGCTGCTTTTTCTTCCAGTGACATTTTTTCAATATACGCATTTACGTCCATATCCTGTCTCCTTTTTTCATTTTCTTTTCTGTTCTTGTGCCAAATCTGCACACCGCAAACCTCGCATAAAAGCAGAATCACGTAAGTACTCTCCCCCCTCATTAGAAGGGGGAGAATTTCTTACGCTCGATTATCTGTTTATTTGCTTTCGCTTTCTGTTTCCGTTTCAGAAACAACTACTTCCGCTTTTGCTTTTTTTACTTTTTTGATAAGCTTTACTTCCCATAATGCTAACAAAGCTACGATAATGATGTCTGCAAGAATCATCATAATCTGCCATGCCGGCATACCCGGATGTAAGTTTTCTTCAGCATAAGCACGGCTATTTACAACGGTATATAAAATGTTCTTAGCTGCCTGACGCATTGCAATGACAGATGTTGCACTTTCTTTATCTACTAAACGGTTTGCACCTGTTTCGTAGTTTACAAGACAGAAGTCATTACCATTACGGATTGCCTGGTCAGCATTCATGTAACCATATACACCGAAGTAATCGGTTAATACCATACCTACAAAGCCCCATTCCTCACGAAGTACTTTGTTTAATAATGCGTTATTTCCACCTGCCCATGTAGTACCGATGTAGTTGAAGGATGACATTACTGCATCTGCTCCACCAACCTTTACAGCGATTTCGAATGGTTTCAAATAGATTTCACGAATTGCCTGTTCATTTGACCAGGTGCAAAGCATTGTGTTACGTCCTGTTTCCTGATCGTTTAATGCAAAGTGTTTGATGTAAGCATAAACACCGTATTCTTCTGCACCCTGAATTGCTGCTGCTGACATATAACCTGCCAATACACCGTCTTCTGAGTAATACTCGAAGTTACGACCGGAGAATGCAGTTCTATGATTGTTCATAGCTGGTGCATACCAGCCAGAGGTCTCTAATTCGTCTGCCATACGTCCAATGGAAGTACCGAATTTATAAGTACAGTCTGTATTCCAGGTAGAACCTAACATAACGGCACCACAGAAACCGATAGAACCCTGTCCTGTAAAGTTATTGTTAATAGATGCAGGACCATCACAGTCATAGGTATTTACTTTACCAATAGACTCGATTGGAGCTGTCTGATAACCGCCTAATGCGATTAATGTTTCCATTTCATCTACAGTTAACTGGTTTAAAAGTTCTTCCCACTTCGGATCATCATAGTCTAAACCGCGAAGATCTACTAACTGTAAATCACCCTTTTCACCCTGAGTAGGCATCACATCATCTGCATTGTTATGCTCACTTGGGTTATAGGTTGCGTTGTTAATAAATGCAGCCTTCACTTCTGCAGACATTGCATAGTCTGTAGGAGCTGCTGTAGCTTCTGCGTAATTTGCAAACTGATCTGCACGAGAAAGGTATGTTACATCACCCTTAGCATCCTCAAACTGATTGGTTGCTGCTACAAGATCTGTAGAACGTCCGTCACGATATACCACATCAGATACTACGGTATAGGTTTCAGAATCCAATACAGTGTGTGAATCTGCATTTACAGAAATCACATAGTCACCATGCTCTAATACGTATGCTTTGTTTCCATATTCATCATAAGAAGCCATATCTTCTGCTTTGAAAGAAATAGATACTACTTCTGATGCACCTGGCTCAATTACAGCTGTTTTTGCAAAGGTTACAAGATTTGCAGATGCTTTTTCAATACCGCCATTGTAATATGGTGGATTAAAGTATACTTCTACAACATCCTTACCAGCCACATCTCCTGTATTGGTAACCGTAACATCAAAGCTAATAACACCATCATTTTCTGTGAAATTGCTCATTTCCTGTGTAAAACTTGTATAACTTAATCCATATCCGAATGGGTAAGCAACACATTCGTCATAGTTAATAAGTCCTTCTGCTGCAGCTGTTTCGTAGAATTTGTATCCAACATAAATGCCTTCTACATATTTAACGAACATTGGAATAGCTGTTGTTTCTTCACCGGTAAACCAGCTTGTAGAAACATAAGCGAACTCATCTGCATTGTTGTAATGGAACTGACCAAAGTTGTTAAAGGTTGGTGTGTTCTTTAAGTCATATACCCAGGTATCAACGGTTCTACCGGAAGGATTGATGCTACCATTTAAGATTTCACCAACTGCTGAAAAACCATTCTGTCCCGGACATGGAGCATATAATGCCGCATCTACATCATATTTATCTAAGAAACCTAATTCCATTGCGTTGTTTGTATTTACAATGACAACAACCTTGTCAAAGTTTTTGCAAACCATGTCTAACATTTCTTCTTCACGGTTGCTTAACTCTAAATAGTGATCACCGGCATCCCAGTCGTTGCCTTTGTTCATGTTGTCATCATATACACCCTTGAAATAAGAGTTTGCTGTGAAAGCGTCTTTTTCAATCCATTTTCCTTCTGCAACTGCTACCATATCCCATGGGAGATCTGCGTTTTCTCCACCCGGACGAGAAATGGTGACAATGGCTGTATCAGAGAAAGCTTTTGCATTTGCAAGTAATTCCTCTGAATAATCACTTACGTTTGGTTCCGGAAGTGTCCAGTCCTGAGCCCACATACCGACAGCTGGGCGTGCAGCACAGTAGTTTGTATAAAAGTCAACTAGTTCCTGGTTTACTTCAAAACCTGATTGCTTAAATGCATCTAATAAAGAAGTGGTAGCGTACTGTGTATTTAACGCACCGGAACCTACACCACCGTAAACCGGATTGGTGGAAGACCATCCGAATAAGTTTACCTTTGCTCCATTTGCCAATGGTAAGGTTCCATTGTTTTCTAACAGTGTCATACCTTCACCGGCAATCTCATTGTTGTAAGCATAAGCTTCTTCAATGGATTCATCTGAAATACTGCCGTTACCGGTAGCCAGATTAATAATTGTGTTCATCGGACCTGTTAACATTAAATTAACAACGATGACTACTACTAAAATAAATGCAATCCATGCATTTGCGCGCACCAGCTTTTTCACCGGCTTGCCTAACTTTTTCATAAAACCAACTACAATTGTGACAATTAATGCAGCAGCTAATGCAATACCAAGTGCTGTTAAATGACCACTCAGCATTTGAATATAACGCTGTAAATCGTCCATGTTCAAACTTAACATTTGTGTTTCCTCCTTTTATACTTATTCACAAGTGATAAGGGTTGGTTCCCTCTTCGAAAATCATGTTAGCATAAAAAAACAAGGGTGAAAACCACCCTTGCACCAACTGCACAATTCACAGCACAAACGGTAAATATTACCTCCATTTTGTTCTATATGACGAAAAAAGTGCACAATTTCTAATTCCCATTATTGGTTATTTCGCCTAACTCTTCTTCTGTTGGCAACGGAATCAGCACTTTTAACAAGAACCATTCCTTCTCTACTTTCACCATTACTCTTCCTCCATATTTCTTAACGGTATACTGAATGCTTTTTAATCCATACCCATGATTTTCGCTATCCTCTTTTGTAGTTACCGGAAAGCCTCCACGAAATTTGGGTGGGTTAGGGCAATAATTTTCCATTTCAAAAAGAACAAACTGTTTTTGGGTATGAAGCTTTACATGCACCATTCGCTTTTCCTTCTCTGGAATGGTTCTTTCATGTTCGATTGCATTATCGAGCGCATTTCCAAAGATGGTACAAATGTCCATCTTGTCCATAAAAGAGAGACATTTTCCATCTGCCACAACCGTCATGGTGATGCCATGCTTTTGACAGGTTACCATCTTAGCAGTAAGCAGGGTATCTAAAACTGAATTTCCTGTTTTATTTTGTAATTCATAGGATCTGATGTCGCTTTCTAGCCGGTCTAGCCATTCCTCTCGCAGTGCGGCATCCGGTTCCACGCGCAGTACCTCGATTAAATGCTTTAGGTCATGGTATTTCCGGTTTACCATCTCGATAGAGTCCCTGTTCATTTTATACTGCGCATATTGGTTTTCAAACATCGCCTGCATGGTACCTAGTTCTCTTCTTGCTTCATTCTCGCTTCGTTGAATATGATAGGTAAAAATAAGTACCACGCCTAATGCATCCACGAGGGTTCGAATATTCATAATCTCACTGGCATACTGTCCGCTAAATGGTGTCTTTTCATAATAAAAGCTAAGGTTACTTACTGCAAAGATTGCTGCTCCCATAAGCACGATTCGAAGGCATTCCTTATTTGTAACAGTAAGTCTTCTGTCCTTCGCAGCATATTTTCGTTCCACAATTCCAAACACGATAAATATTACAGAATATACAACAAGCAACAGTCCCCATTGCTGCCACCATCTCATATCATTCTTAGGCCACCAGAAACAATGTAGCTGCCACTCAATCGATGCCATAAACTCAGCAAGCAGGAATGCCCTCACACAGGTGTAGACCGCAGCTGTAAAATCAATATCATTTAACAAAAGTAACAACACTAGCATAAGTGCCATTGCTCCTATCATGCATGGAAGCCATAGCCAGATCCGTACGTCTCCTGAAACCACAAGAAATACGGATTGTAGTACCAGCCCCAGCCCAGCAGCGATGGCATATCCTGCTTTTTTCAGTCTTGGCTTCAAAAACATAGAAAAGCAAATACACGCTGCCCACTCCGCCAATGCAGTATAAATCCTTGGTATATCCAGCACATTCACTTGTGTAAATCCATCCATCACAGCGATACTTCCCCCATAAACTCTGCTAACGCTTCCATAAACTCATTTTTTCGTCCACGACTGATTAGCAAATGCGCGCCATTTACCACCGCGCATCCATCCACAATGCTGTCTACATGATTCAGTGACACCAAATAGCCCTTATTGCAACGGAAAAAATGATACTCTAATAACTTTTCCTCCATTTCCCTCATGGTTGCAGGAAAGGTAAAGGCTTCCGTTTTGGTATGTACGGTAATGTTGTGTCTTTGACTCTCTACATAGAAAATATCATGAATCTCTATTTTCTTTGTTCCACCCTTCACCGGAATTATAAGATATCGTTTTTCCTGTTTTTTTAAACGTCCTAGCGCTCTCTCTAAGCGCTTTGAGAACGGAAAATACTGTATGGGCTTTAGGATGTAGTCCATGGCATCTACTTCATAGCCATGAATGGCATACTGTGCCATATTGGTAATGAATAAAATCATAACCTCTGCATCCACTTCACGGATGTGTCTTGCAGTCGTCATACCATCCATCTTTGGCATTTCAATGTCTAATAGGAGTACCTCATACTGGTTTTGATAATCCTTTACCAAATCTGCGCCATCTACGTAGTAGGTGACGTCTAGCTTTTGTCCAAAATCCTTTTCAAATTGTGCCATATACTGCTTTAACTGGTTTGCATATTGTAAATCATCTTCGGCAACGGCAATCTTAATCATCGCATTTTCTCCCTAAGCGCTTGTACGTATACGAGTTTCTTTCTCTTATTCTAACATTGTTCCAAAAAGATTGCTATGACAAATTATTTGCTCAAACCATATCCTTTTTCAAATAAAACTTTCGAATTCGTATCTGCCGGATTTTCTCTCCAGGTATAGGTTAATTTACCGGAAAAATCGTACTTTCCAAACAATACATCCGCAATTCCTTCGCCTTCTGTTCCCGGAAGCCATGCCATAATGATGCTAT
>CAMGET010000073.1 GCA_946055175.1 uncultured Roseburia sp. | reverse complement strand
CTTTTCACCGAAAGCGAGTGCCTATATCCTGGCGCGGGCGATAGAAAGATTTACGCTTCGTGAAGGCAAGGAAATGGAAGGGCATAGTTAGTATGGATTTTTCAAAATATAATATAGGATTAGGAATTACGGGCTCGTTTTGCATGTTTGCCAGAGCAAGAAAGGAAGTACAGCGGTTGACGGACATGGGCGCCAATGTGATTCCGATTTTTTCATTTAATGCACAGACCTGTGATACCCGCTTCGGAAGTGCAAGGGATTATGTGGAGGGCATTTGTGAAATCACCGGAAACGAAGGCATCCGAACCATCTGTGCAGCAGAGCCGATTGGACCGAATAATTTTTTAGATATCATGGTAATTGCACCCTGTACCGGAAATACCGCAGCAAAGCTTTGCAATGGAATTACGGACACACCGGTTCTGATGGCAACAAAGGCACATATGCGAAACGGGAAACCATTAGTGATTTCGATTTCCACGAATGATGCGTTAGGAGCTAATTTTAAGAATATCGGGATGCTGATGAATATGAAAAATGTCTACTTTGTCCCGTTTGGACAGGATAATTATAAGAGTAAACCGAATTCGCTGATTGCAAAAATGGAGCTTTTACCGGAGACGATTGAACTGGCGCTTGCGGGAAAGCAGATTCAGCCGGTGTTACAGAATCCGTAATAAGGGACGGTTCTTTTGTCTCGATTTCCGAGACAAAAGAACCGTCCCTACTATTATTTAGATGCTTCTAATGCTTCACGGCATGCACGTGCCAGCTGGTCACCACAGGAAGTGCCGCGTCCGTTGCAGGAAATGCCTTTGATTTTACTTTCCACTTCTTCAACGGTAAGCCCTTCCACTAATCTTGGAATGGCCTGTAAGTTACCATTGCAGCCACCGGTAAATTTTACGTTATGAACAACATTTCCTTCTAATTCCAGTTCAATCAGTGTAGAACAGGTTCCTTTTGTTTTATATGTATATTTCATGTGAATCCCTCCTTTTTTATCTTTTTATAGTATACAAAGGAATGTTTCATTTCGCAAGCGTTAATAAAAAATTCACAAATCGTTTAACACTATTTGTTGAGATAAACAGGAAAAAGTGATACAATAAGACATTGCATGGACTTAAGAGGATAAAAAGAAAGTTTATTTGAAGATAGGAATGGAGATTTATGAGTGTAATAACAAAAATATTTGGAACTCACAGCGAGCGTGAATTAAAAAGAATCTATCCGATTGTTGACAAGGTAGAGTCTTACCGTGACGGAATGATGCAGCTTTCTGATGAGGAGTTAAAAGCAAAGACAAAAGAATATAAAGATAGACTGGCAAAGGGAGAGACCTTAGATGACCTGCTCCCGGAAGCCTATGCAACCGTACGTGAGGCTGCCAGACGTGTACTTGGGATGGAGCATTACCGCGTGCAGATTATCGGTGGTATTATTTTGCATCAGGGACGTATTGCAGAGATGCGTACCGGTGAAGGTAAGACACTGGTTTCTACCCTCCCTGCATACCTGAATGCCTTAGAAGGCAAAGGCGTGTGCATCGTTACGGTTAACGATTACCTTGCAAAACGTGATGCGGACTGGATGGGACAGGTTCACGAATTTTTAGGCTTAAAGGTAGGCGTTGTTTTAAATTCCATGAACAATGAGGAACGTCGGGAAGCTTATAACTGTGATATTACTTATATTACAAATAACGAACTTGGCTTTGATTATCTGCGTGATAACATGGTAATCTACAAGGAACAGTTAGTACAGCGCGGTCTGCACTACGCCATCATTGATGAGGTAGACTCTGTTTTAATTGATGAGGCACGTACACCGCTTATTATTTCCGGACAGAGCGGAAAATCTACAAAGCTTTATGAGGCTTGTGATATTCTCGCCAGACAGTTAAAGCGAGGCGAAGATGTTCCTGAATATTCTAAGATGGATGCCATTATGGGTATCGAACAGGAAGAAACCGGTGATTTCGTTGTAAACGAGAAGGATAAGGTAGTCAACCTTACACAGGAAGGTGTCAAACGTGTAGAGCAGTTCTTTAATATTGACAACCTTGCAGATCCGGAGAACCTTGAAATCCAGCATAATGTCATACTGGCATTAAGAGCACATAACCTGATGTTCAAAGACCAGGACTATGTCGTAAAAGATGACCAGGTTTTGATTGTCGATGAATTTACCGGCCGTATTATGCCGGGCCGTCGTTATTCCGATGGTTTGCATCAGGCAATTGAAGCAAAAGAGCATGTTAAGGTAAAACGCGAAAGCAAGACACTTGCTACCATTACCTTCCAGAACTTCTTTAATAAATTTGAGAAAAAAGCCGGTATGACAGGTACCGCTTTGACAGAGGAAGGCGAGTTCCGTGATATTTACGGAATGGATGTTATTGAAATTCCTACCAATAAGCCGGTGCTGCGTCAGGATTTAAATGACGTCGTATACAAGACAAAAAAAGAAAAATACAAGGCCGTCGTAGACTCTGTAAAAGCAGCGCATGCAAAGGGACAACCGGTTCTGGTTGGTACGATTAATATTGATACTTCCGAGCTTTTGAGCGGGATGTTAAAACGGGAAGGAATCCCGCATACGGTATTGAATGCGAAGTTCCATGAAATGGAAGCAGAAATCGTTGCTGCAGCCGGAGCGGCCGGAGCAGTTACCATTGCAACCAATATGGCCGGTCGTGGTACCGATATCAAGCTGGATGAGGAAGCAAGAGCAGCAGGCGGTTTAAAGATTATCGGTACAGAGCGTCACGAATCCAGACGAATTGATAACCAGTTGCGTGGACGTTCCGGACGTCAGGGAGACCCGGGTGAATCCCAGTTCTTCATTTCTCTGGAAGATGATTTGATGCGTCTGTTTGGTTCTGAGACGTTGATAGAGACCTTTAACAAGCTTCATATCCCGGAGGGTGAGCAGATTGAACACAAGATGCTTACCAGCACCATTGAAAAAGCACAGAAGAAGATTGAAAGCAACAACTTTGCCATCAGAAAGAATCTGTTGGAATATGATCAGGTAATGAATGACCAGAGAGAAATCATTTATGCAGAGCGTCTGCGTGTGTTAAACGGAGAAAGCATGCGTGATGTCATTTATAAAATGATTACAGACCGTGTGGAGAGCTGTGTTGATACCTGTATTTCAAATGAAATCTCGAAGGAAGAATGGAACTTAAATGAATTAAACCAGCTGCTTCTTCCACTGATTCCATTAGAACCGGTGACAGAGGAAATGGTTGCCGGCATTAAAAATAATAAAGAGTTAAAGCACGTTTTAAAGGAAAAGGCAGTAAAACTGTACGAAGCAAAAGAAACAGAGTTCCCGGAAGCAGAACAGTTCCGCGAACTGGAACGTGTTGTATTACTGAAAGTAATCGATCGTAAATGGATGGATCACATTGATGATATGGAACAGCTCCGTCAGGGTATCGGCTTACAGGCTTATGGACAGAGAGATCCGCTGGTAGAATACAAAATGGCGGGTTATGACATGTTTGATGACCTGATTGCAAATATCCAGGAAGATACCATTCGTCTGCTTTACCATGTGAAGATTGAACAGAAGGTAGAGCGTGAACAGGTTGCCAAAGTGACCGGAACCAATAAGGATGAGACTGCATTAAAAGAGCCCAAAAAACGCGAAAATGCCAAAATTTATCCAAACGATCCCTGCCCATGCGGAAGTGGAAAGAAATACAAACAGTGTTGTGGTAGAAAATAAAATGTGTTATGATATGGGAAGAAGGTAACAGATTTTCAAAATAACAAGAAGGTGGGTGTTGAAAATGTTTTTAGACGATTATAAACGTTGGATGAATGCGGATTTAGAAGATCCTGCATTAAAAACAGAACTGGAATCCATTGAGGGTAATGAAGAAGAAATCAAAGACCGTTTCGCAGTAGCACTGAAATTCGGTACCGCCGGATTAAGAGGTGTATTGGGAGCCGGAACGAACCGTATGAATATTTATGTAGTTCGTCAGGCAACCCAAGGACTTGCAAACTGGGTGAAAACACAGGGTGGCAATCAGCTAGTAGCAATCAGCTACGACAGCCGTATTAACAGTGATGTGTTTGCAAAGACCGCTGCCTGTGTATTGGCTGCAAACGGAATCAAAGTCCGTATTTACGATGCGTTAATGCCGGTACCTGCACTTAGCTTTGCAACACGTTATTATAAAGCAAACGCCGGTATCATGGTTACAGCGTCCCACAATCCGGCAAAATATAATGGCTATAAAGCATATGGCCCGGATGGTTGTCAGATGACAGATGAAGCCGCAGATATCGTTTATGCTGAGATTCAGAAAACGGATATTTTATCAGGTGCAAAATTAATCTCTTTTGAGGAAGGTATGGAAAAGGGACTGATTGCATACGTTGGTGATGATTGTAAAGAAGCTCTCTACGATGCAATTAAGGCTCGCAGTGTACGTCCCGGTATCTGTAAGACAGCAGGCTTAAAGCTTGTATATTCTCCTTTGAATGGTTCCGGTTTAGTTCCGGTTATGAGAGTGTTAAAGGATATCGGTATTGATGATATTACCATCGTTCCGGAGCAGCAGTATCCGGATGGCAATTTCCCAACCTGCCCATATCCGAACCCGGAAATTTTTGAAGCACTTCGTTTAGGACTTGAATTGGCAGAGAAATCCGGTGCTGATTTAATGCTTGCAACAGACCCTGATGCAGACCGTGTCGGTATTGCTATGAAGTGTCCGGATGGTACATATGAACTTGTATCCGGTAATGAAGTGGGAGTTCTTTTATTAGACTATATCTGTGCAGCCCGTATTGAAAACGGTACGATGCCGGAAAGACCGGTTGCAGTAAAATCCATTGTTTCTACACCGCTTGCTGACGCAGTTGCAAAAAATTACGGCGTAGAGCTTAGAAGTGTATTAACCGGATTTAAGTGGATTGGCGACCAGATTGCAAATCTTGAGGCAGCAGGCGAAGTAGACCGCTTTATCTTTGGTTTCGAAGAAAGCTATGGATACCTTGCAGGCCCATATGTAAGAGATAAAGATGCGATTATCGGTTCTATGCTGATTTGCGAAATGGCAGCTTATTACAGAAGCATTGGTTCTTCCATTAAACAGCGTTTGGAAGAAATTTATGAAAACTATGGCCGTTATTTAAACAAAGTGGACAGCTTTGAATTTCCTGGCTTATCCGGTATGGATAAGATGACCGGTATTATGGATGACTTACGTAAGAATCCACCGGCAGAGATTGGAGGATATAAGGTTGTCAAAGTAACAGACTACAAGAAACCGGAAGAAACAGGACTTCCGGCAGCCAACGTTTTGATATACAAATTAGACGGTGGCGCAGAAGTAATCGTTCGTCCTTCCGGAACAGAACCTAAGATTAAGACCTATTTCACTACATTAGGAAAAGACCTGGCAGAGGCACAGGCGCAGAAAGATAAACTGGCAGAAGCGATAAAACCAATTTTTGCTTAATGAAAACCCCCGGACTTCGTTGGAAGCCCGGGGCTTTTTTTGTGAAAACTGCCTCATAATAACAGCCAATAGAGGTAAAAATAATTTAAGAATATTTTTGAAACATATTAGAAGCGATAAGAGTCTAAACTAATAGAGAAAGATGAAGAGAGGGAGAAAATGAGAAAAAAAGCAATTTTATTTTTAACTCTTTTAGGTAGTTGTATTCTTTTCGCCCTATTGGCCGAAATGTATTTTCATAAGTTGGCAGAACAAAATGAGGGAGAGGCGCAGGAACAACAGATAATCCCTCAGGAATTCGGTGAGACTGAAACCGGCACAGAAGAAATCCTTGATACAGGGATTAGTGACACGGAATTGAACACCGGGGCAACCGAAAAAGACACAACGGAAAAAGACATAATCGAGCAGGACGAATCAGATTCCGAGACGGTGGACGCCTCAGGAGAGAATGACTTTGTAGATACCTTATTTGTGGGTGATTCACGAACAATTGGTCTTATGGAATACGGAAATATGGAGCAAGCGACTTTCTTTGCGGATAAAGGCATGTCAGTTTTTCTTTTAGAAAAAAAGCAGGTGGTATTTCCGGATTTGGGAAAAGTAAGTTTTTATGAATTACTGGAGAAGAAAAATTTTAGTAAGATATACTTTATGCTGGGAATGAACGAATTGGGTTACCCATTTGAAAGTGTTCAGAGAAAATATCAGGAAGTTCTAAATAACATGTTGGAGAAACAAGAAGGAGCAGTCATTTATTTATGCGCGAATCTACATGTAACCGCAGAACAGTCACAGAATGATGAAATCTACAACAATGAAAATATCAATCATGTCAATGAAATGATTGCAAGTTTAGCCGATAATGAAACTACCTTTTATATTGATGTCAATGAGCTGTTTGATGATGAAAACGGCTGCTTATCATCCGAATACGCCAGCGATTCTTTCCATGTGTGGGGGAAATACTACGCGGACTGGGTGGAGTGGCTGCGGGGGAAGTAGAATAGATATTTAGTTCATTAATTGTTTTTTAAAAGTCTATATCAGAGAAAAAGAG
>CAMGET010000072.1 GCA_946055175.1 uncultured Roseburia sp. | reverse complement strand
TTTTTATAAAATCCAGCCTGCAAAGCACTGGCAAGCCAGGTATAATGCAAATGCTGCCGGAATCACGGCACCTTTGCATGCACCTGCCAAGTCTATTCTTTTTACCATAGCCTTAAACATTTCATTCAAAACGGCAAATACAATTGCTCCAACTAAGGCATATTTTAATAGTTCACCACCTGCGATGGCACCTGCTGCCCACGGTAGCACACCAAAGGTAATGCCTGCAAGAACTGCCTCGCAAACAGGACAGCCCTTTTCTGTTTTCACAAAACTTGTTAAAACCAGAGCAGCCAAGGATACTGCTGCAATATAAGGGATATTGACCTCTGGCATAATGATTTGCGGGCACATTGTTTTTACAATGATTGATATGAATAATGCGATACCAAGTACTGCTGCGAGGGCTGCATTTAAAATTGTTGTTCTATTCTTCATACTATTCCCCCCATGTCGTTGCACTTGTTGCTGCATCTACACCGGTCATAAAACCAACTGCAGAATTTACACTACGGGTTACTGCTTTTGAAGTAACGGTTGCACCTGTCAATGCATCTACGTTTGTTCCGATTTCCGCATCGCCCGTGGTCCATAAATACTGTGCTAAAAAGTCTACATCACTAAGAGCTTTTGCACCCAAGCCATAGGTTTCGCCCATATCACGAACAACAAGGCCTTTCACTTCACCTTCGTTACTTACGCCGATGAGCATCACTACATCGCTGGCATAACCATAGGTTGAGGTCATAATCACACAGCCATTGTCCGCTCTGTATACGGCTTT
Source organism: uncultured Roseburia sp. (assembly GCA_946055175.1). GTDB lineage: Bacteria > Bacillota > Clostridia > Lachnospirales > Lachnospiraceae > Roseburia. The sequence goes on along the minus strand of CAMGET010000072.1, from coordinate 5,792 downwards.
AATATTGGCATCCTCGCCTTCATAAGCTTCTTCCGTAAAAGAAGTGCTCCCCGGCAATAAGGAAAGCATTAAGGTATTCAATTCTTCCTGTTCCTTCACCTGTGCGGTACCGGCTGTACCAGCCTTTGTTCCGAAAAGGATTGCGGCAAACATACAGATTACGATGACAGGCATCCATAATGATTTTACTTTCATGCCTTGCCTCCCTTCTTCGCACCAAAACGGCGAGGTGCTGTATGTGCATCAATGATCCAGGCTGCTGCATTCATAATAAGAATTGCATAGGTTACGCCTTCCGGGAATAAGCCAAAGTAGCGGAACAATACGGTCAATACACCGCATCCGATACCATAGATAAGCTGTCCGTTTGGTGTTACCGGAGAGGTAGCATAGTCTGTTGCCATAAAAATAGCTCCTAACATCACTCCGCCGCCAAGCAGGCTGTAAAGCATCCATACAACCGGATTTTCTCCCTTATAAAATACAAGGGCAAGCACTGCAACCGTTCCCAGATATGTCGCCGGAATTCTGATAGAAATTACTTTACGATATACTAAGTACGCACCACCAAGCAATAACGCTAAGGTACAGGTCTCGCCAATGGTTCCACCGATATTTCCAAGGAACATGGTAAGTAAACTTTCTTCCGGTAATGCCGGCATCTGCATATGATGAAGCGGTGTTGCAGAAGCTACCGCATCTATATTGGAACCAAACAAAGAAAGGGATGTTCCCGGTGCCACATAGCGCACCAAATAAGATGGCCATAATAGCATTAAAAAGGCTCTTGCTGCCAATGCCGGATTAAACGTATTTTTTCCTAGTCCGCCGCAAAGACCTTTGATTACAATGATTGCAAAAGCACTGCCAAGCGCAGCTGCCCAGTACGGAACAGTCGCCGGTAGTGTCAATGCCAATAATAATCCGGTTACTCCTGCAGAGCCATCGGAAACGGTATTGCGTTTGTAGATAATCATTCCACAAATCCATTCTGATGCAATTGCCGCTACCATACATACAACTGCTACCAGTAATGCGCGCAAGCCATAATAGATCACACCTGCTGCCAATGCCGGAAGTAACGCAATTACAACATCACGCATAATCTTTTGGGTACTGTTATTGCTTCTAATATGAGGAGAAGAAGTTACTGTTAAATTCATGATTTCTTACCCTCCCTTACAAGCTGTTTTCCAATTCTAAACTGTTCTACTAACGGAAGTTTTGCCGGGCATTCATATGCACAGCAGCCGCATTCGATACAGTCTAAGATATGATACTGTTCCAATGCCTCTACGTCCTTTTTCTTTGTATAAACATTCATATAAAGAGGCTGTAAATGTGTCGGACAAACTGTCAGACATTTACCGCAGCGAATACAGGTCTGATTCGGATTCTCTCCGTTTTGTGCAGTAGAAAGGCACAAAATTGCATTCGTTCCTTTGATTACCGGTGCGCATATATCCGGTTGTGCCAGACCCATCATTGGTCCGCCACTTATTACCTTCCAGACATCTTCGGTTAAACCGCCTGCCGCATTAATTACCTCTTCCATCGGAGTTCCGGTAGGCACGACAAAGTTGCCCGGTCTCTTTACTGCTTCACCGGTTACGGTTACGATACGTTCTGTTACCGGCATGCCAAGACATACTGCCTTATATACTGCGTCACAGGTAGCAACATTAAATACCATACATCCAACGGTTGATGGGAGCTGCCCCGGTACGATTTCACGTCCGGTCACCGCCTGAACCAGCTGTCTTTCACCACCCTGCGGATAACGGGTTGGCAATTCACGCAGTTCTATGTTTTCTTCGTTCGCCAAAAGCTTTTTTAATTCTGCAATGGCTTCTTTTTTATTATCTTCGATTGCCAAAACCATATGGTCCGGTTTCACTGCCAAAGCTATGAGCTTCATACCGGAAATAACTTGCTTTGCATTTGTACGCAATAGGGTATCGTCTGCCGTAATATACGGTTCGCACTCGCAGGCATTTGCGATTAAGGTATCAATTTTAGCATCTACTGCTGCCTTGACACTTGTGGAGAAGGTTGCTCCCCCCATACCTACAATACCTGCTTCACGGATAATCGCAATGATTTCCTCTCTGCTTAAAGAAGCAGCTTCTTCGTGTGGAATCATCGTTGTATCCAATGTATTTTGGAAGTCGTTTTCAATAATAATGGATGTCACCATTTTTCCGTTCGGATGGCGTCTCGGTTCTACCGCAACAACCTTACCGGAAACGGAAGCATGTACCGGAACACATAAGCCCTCTCCATCCCCGATTTTCTGTCCTTTTTTTACCACATCGCCCACTGCTACAAGCGGTGTAGCAGGAGCACCGATATGCTGGGACATCGGGATGATAACCTGCTTTGGTTCTTCAATTTTTTTTAGCGCAAAACCGGAAGACAAAGCTTTTTTGTCTGCCGGATGAACGCCACCGTAAAACAAGTGTTTCATGTTTTCTCCTCTTGATTACTGTGCAGCTTTTTCGATTAATGTTTTGAAACCACCAATTTTAATTGTTACAGAAGAAAGTAAATCTGTATCTGTTGTTTTTGTTGTTTCATCTACGGCAATATTTGCTACTTCATCAACGGTCTTTCCTGTGATGTATGCTGCAAAAGATGCTGCCTGCTCGTTCCACTCAGCGATAGCTCCGCCGTATGCTACCATACCATAGTCTGCGCCAAGTTCATTCTTTGTAAGAACCGGAGCAGTAAGGTCAGATGTAATCTTACCTGTTGTATCAAAGTTTACTTTTGCCTGAACTGCATCAATATAGCAACTTGTGATTTCATCCTGATGTAATGTTACTGCTGCTACTGTTGCATATGCTTCTGTAGTACCATCCTTCTCTGCTGTTGCAGAAGCGTTGTGATCCGGTGTAGTTACAGAAACTAATTTTAAAGTATCCCAGTGACTTGCACCTAAATCTTTCGCATTGTTTACTGCTGCAACGATGCCATCAATATATCCGGCAATTGTAATTGTTGCAGAAGAAGCCAAATCTGCGTCTGCTGCATGTCCGTCTTCTGTAAGAGCAATACCCTTTACTTCTTCTACTGTCTTACCAACTACATAGTCAGCAACTGCTGCTGCCTGCTCGTTCCATTCTGCAATCGCACCGCCCCATGCTACCATTCCGTAGTCTGCGCCAAGTTCGTTTTTACTTAAGAACTCTGTAGCTTCTGTTGTAATTTCACCGGCTGCTGAGAAAGTGTTCTTAGCCTGGATTGCATCGATGACACAGCTGTTAATTACGCCGTCTTCATCAACTGTAACTGCTACAATTGTGATATCAGCCTGAGCTTTACCTGCTTCATCAGCTGTTGCATCGCTACCGGAAAGTGCTGTTGTAATAGATAAGCCTGTCTTAACAGGTCTTGCTTCTGATGTAGAAGAAGCTGTGCTGTCAACCTCTGTTCCTTCGGTTGGCACAACAGTTTCTGTAGATTCTTTTTCCTTCTCTACAACTGCTGTACCGGAACATCCGGCTAATACGCTTACAGAAAGCGCAAGTGTTAATAAAATTGCAAGTGTCTTTTTCATGTTAATTCCTCCGTTTGACATTTTTTTAACATTCTCGACATTTATTGTAACAGAGGTTTCTTAACAGGTAATTGATAGAACCTTAACAAATATTAAGATTCGCCAAGAAATATTGGTAATTTGACCAAAAAAACAGTTCCAATACCTTCCGTACTGTCTACCTTGATGGTTCCGCCATGTTCTTCCACCACCTGTTCCACAATCGCCAACCCAAGTCCCGTACCTTTTCCACCCTTTTTTGTAGTAAAAAATGGTTCAAATATACGTTCCATGACTTCCTTGCTAATTCCACAACCATTATCTGTAACTTTTAGTAATAACTTTTTCTCTTTCACTTCAGTGCTTACGATTACCTCGCCACCCTTCTCTTCAGTAGCGTGAAATGCGTTAATAATCAGATTCAAAAGCAGCTGAGAAAGTTGTGTTTCATTTCCCATAACAAGCTGTCTCTGTCCCATCAGTTCCAGTTTTAACTCTACAGTTTTCGGTTTTGCCGGCGTTACAATCTCTACGGATTTTCGCACCACCTCATCCAATTCCAGTTTTTGTATCCCTGTATTTGCATTCTTTCTGGATAAATCCTGTAAACGCGATACGACTGTTTTGGCTTTAATTGAGGTATTGTAAATCTCTAAGACTTCATCATACAATTCGTTTTCTTCCGGAGGCAATTTCTCCAGAACTAAAATGCTGTACCCCATAATCGGTGCCAACAGATTATTAAACTCATGGGCAATACCCGATGTTATGGTTCCCATCAGTTCCAATCTCTGATGATGCGCAAACTCCTGGGTCTGCCGATTCAATTCTTCCATGGCTGCATTTTTTTCTTTTAGAAGTTCTACCTCCCTCAATGCGCGTTCATTTCCACGAAAAGCATACAGTAACATAATCACTAAACATATCACCCCCATCAATGCCATACCGCCATACAGAATCAGCTGTATGGAACCGAAACGCATCGGCCTTGTCATTTCATCATAATCAGTAGACACTCCGATTGTAAATACGCCATTATTTTTCTCCGTTGCAGGGACAATCGCCATCCTGGCTTTATAGGCCTTTCCTGTCGCACTACTTACCGCATCACAAAAATCCGTTCCTTCTTCGCCCTCTTTTTGCTGTGCCAAAAGAAATTCCAACATACTGAATTTGCTGTCATCTTCCGAGAAATGACTGATTTGGTCCACTACTACACCGCCTCCCTGCCTATGTACCAGGGTCTGCTCACCTGCATCCATCATAATAATTTCATTCTGCAGTTCTGCAGACAGATTCGCTGTAATTTCTTCATAGAATGCAGCCAAATCAATTAGCACAGCATAGGCAGCTCTGTTCTCTTCTCTCCTTACAATTGCAATATAAATTGTCCCATTTTCGTTGATGCATGGACAGATTGTCATTTCTCTTCCCTGTTCATTCTGCGCAAGGAGCCGGTAATTCCAATCTCCACTTTTTGAAAATAAGACTTCTTCTCCCTCAAGGATCAATACATCTGCAACCTTTTCATCCCGTCCCAATAAGCTGTTGTCTAAATAGTTGCGAAATAATCCGTCTGCCATACCATCATCCATCCATTGGCTCTCGATATCCTTGCACTCGCTATCGTCCATAGTATGCAGCAGATTTTCCGTATAACGTTCCAGCTGGCTGTCTACGTTTCGGTCTACAGACCGTGCAAGGCTGATTAACTGGTTATCCGTATTCTGTAAAATCAGTCTGCCGTAGTTATTGAACATTCGAGCCGTCAGATTTACGCCCAGTACAATGAGGGCTGTAGCAGCTAGGATAATGAAAATTCGAAACTTAGAATGCAATGTTTTTTTCAAAAGGCATCCCCCTTGTAAATTACAAAAATTTTGTTTATACTAGCATAAATGATTTGAAAATTTCTGTAAAGAGGGGGAGCCTGCCATATGTCAAATAAAGTACTTATTGTAGATGATGACGATTCCGTTCTTACCATGCTCTATAAAGTAATCAAAAGCAATGGCATTGATGCTGACACCAGTTCCAGCGGCGAGTCTGCTTTAGCACTGATTGCAGAGCACCCATATGATTTAATTTTGCTGGATATCAATATGCAGGGCATGGATGGTTTTCAGGTAATTGAAGCAATCCGTAAACAGGGAATCAAAACTCCGGTTATTATTTTAAGTGGTCGTGCTGAAGATTATGATATGCTTTATGGATTAGATATTGGTGCAGACGATTACATCACCAAGCCATTTAA
>CAMGET010000071.1 GCA_946055175.1 uncultured Roseburia sp. | reverse complement strand
TTTCCGTGCAGAGAATTCAAACACCACACGACATGAAGCAGAATACTGGATGATTGAGCCGGAAATTGCATTCGCAGACTTAGAGAATGATATGATTCTCGCAGAAAGTATGTTGAAATATGTGATTAATTATGTATTAGAGAATGCGCCGGAAGAGATGGCATTCTTTAATAATTTCATTGACAAAGGATTATTAGAGCGTTTGCAGCATGTGGCAAATTCTGATTTTGCCCGTGTAACCTATACAGAAGCAATTGATATTTTATCCAAGAACAACGATAAGTTTGATTATAAGGTATCATGGGGCTGCGATTTGCAGACCGAGCATGAACGTTACCTGACAGAGCAGGTATTCAAGCGCCCGGTATTCGTAACAGACTACCCGAAGGACATTAAGGCATTCTATATGAAACTGAATCCGGATGGAAAGACCGTTGCTGCAGTTGACTGCCTGGTACCTGGTATCGGAGAGATTATCGGAGGAAGCCAGAGAGAAGATGACTATGACAAGCTTCTTGCAAGAATTAAGGAGCTTGGATTAAAAGAAGAGGACTATGAATTCTACTTAGACCTTCGTAAGTATGGTTCCGCAAGACATGCCGGTTTTGGGCTTGGATTTGAACGCTGCGTGATGTATTTAACGGGTATGACAAATATCCGTGACGTGATTCCGTTCCCACGTACCGTAAATAATTGTGATTTATAGGATTTAGGACAAGTAAGAAGAACTGCTGCAAAGTACAAAGAATGCATTTTGTGGCAGTTCTTTTTGTATATTTGTGGAAAAACTGGGAATGACTTGAAAGTAAGAAAAAAGTACTGATTTTAAGAAGAAGATATAGTATACTAAAAGGGTCAGGCAGATAAAAAAGTTTTAGGAGGATTATGATGAAAAAAATTTTAGTATTATTCATGACAGGTGTTATGTTAGCCGGAGTGCTGGCAGGTTGTGGAAAGAAAGCAACAGAGGAAAATAAAGCTGCAAATTTAGAAGGAACCTGCAGCGAGATTCTGGAAAAAGTTTATAAGACAGCAGAACTGGATGCGGATTTTAAAGAGTCCTTAAAGTATTTTGAGAATACAGAAATTCCTTCTGATGATGAAGAGATGGAGAGCTATATGATTGGTACGAATGAGGTAGATTATACAGACTCTGTTTATTCGGCACCGATGATGAGCTCCATTGCTTACCAGTGTGTATTGCTTCGATTAGAGGCTGATGAGGATGTGGAAGCTGCTAAGCAGACATTGCTTGCCGCAGCAGACCCGAGAAAGTGGATCTGTGTAGAGGCGGAAAGTATTCAGGTGGAAAATGTCGGTGATGTAGTAATGGTAATTATGGCAAATGAGGAAACTGCCAATGCAATGGTTGCGGCATTTAAAGCACTTGGTGAATAAAAAATAATAGAAAAATAAGGTGGTGGAAGCTTGCTATTTTCAAGTATTACGTTTTTGTACTATTTTTTACCGATTACAATGGGACTGTACGTTGTGGCACCCAAAAGATGGAGGAATGCAATACTGTTTCTGGCAAGCTTCCTTTTTTATTTTTGGGGAGAACCGACCTATTGCCTGCTGATGCTGGTATCCATACTGGCAGGCTATTTGGGCGGACTTGCAGTCTGGCGCACGCAAAACTTAAAAGAAGAGATTCGAAGGCTTGTGCTCTTTATCGCAGTTGCAATTCCACTTAGCTTTTTAGTAGTCTTTAAGTATATGGATTTTGGAATTTCAAGTCTGAATCTTGTGTTGGGAACGAAAATTCCTTTGGTAAAACTGGCACTTCCTATTGGTATCAGTTTTTATACCTTTCAGATTATCAGCTATCTTGCAGATGTTTATCGAAAAGAGACTCCTGTAGAAAAGAATATTATTAATATGGGAGCTTATGTAGCCATGTTTCCGCAGCTGATTGCAGGACCGATTGTACGTTTTTCTTCCATTCAGCGTGAGTTGAAGGAACGTACCCTGTCAACAGATCAGATGGCAAAAGGAATCGGCCGGTTTGTGACGGGACTGGCTAAAAAGGTATTGTTAGCAGACCTTTTGGGAGAGTTTGTGCTGGCGATGGATGGTGTTTCAGGGAGCAACACATTGTTTCTTTGGATTGTGGCACTTGCCTATGCATTACAGATTTATTTTGACTTTGCAGGGTATAGTGATATGGCCATTGGCCTGGGACTAATGCTTGGCTTTCACTTTCCAGAAAACTTTGACTACCCTTACAGGGCAAAAAGCATCACCGAATTCTGGCGCAGGTGGCATATGACGCTGGGTGGATGGTTTCGGGATTATGTGTATATTCCGCTGGGAGGCAGTAGAGTTTCGGTGTCAAAATGGATACGAAATGTGTTTGTTGTCTGGGCACTTAGCGGACTCTGGCATGGCGCCAGTTGGAATTTTGTGGTTTGGGGCCTGTATTTTGGTGTCATTCTAGTACTGGAAAAGTTATTTCTAAAAAAATGGTTGGAAAAATTACCGGCCTTGCTGCAGCATCTGTATGCGATTGTTCTTGTGGTGATTAGCTTCGTCATTTTCAGACTGGAGAACTTTACAGAGGCAGGAAGCTATCTGGCGGGAATGTTTGGATTTGGTCTTACGGCAGCGGAGGAAGGGGCAGGAATGAGCCTTGGCAGCTATCAGATTCGAAATTATGGCTTTTTAATAGTGGTGGCATTTGTCATTGCAACCGGTATTCCAAAGCAACTGTGGGACAGAATAAAAGAGCAGAAGTGGGGAGCCGTGTTTGAAAAAGCAGTAACACCGGTGGTTTACCTGATCTTGTTACTGGTTGTAACCGGATTTTTGATTCAAAGCTCCGTTCATCCGTTTTTATATTTTCGCTTTTAGGCAGGAAAGGAGAAAGGGTTGCAGAAAAATAAGAAATACAATCAATTTTTAATTGCGGGCTTTTTTACTTTGCTGACCGGATTTGCAATGCTATCCGTGTTGCTCCCGGATAAAGAATTGTCAAAGACGGAGCGAAGGCATTATGCAGCAATGCCAGAGCTTAGCTTTGAGACGGTGGCAGACAAAAGCTTTATGAGTGATTTGGAAACGTATCTGTTGGATCATTTTGCAGGCAGGGAATTCTTTCGAGTCTTAAAGACCGAGACGTAAACAGGTTGGCTGGGAAAGACGGATGCCAATCAGTATGTCAGGCAGGATGGCTATCTGTATGAACTGGACTTAAACTGGAAAAAGAGTAACGTGACACGGACAGCGAAAAGGTTAGCGCAGTTTGCAAAAGAGCAGCTTGCGGGGGCAAAGGTTTATTATGCGGTGATTCCGGATAAATCTCATTATCTGCCAAAGGACAAGTATACGGTAGAGGAAGATGCCTGGGTACTTACGCAGCTAAAGGAGCAGCTTGTGGGTGCCGAGTATATTGATTTGTATCCGTACCTTAGCATAGAGGATTATTATAAAACGGATCTGCACTGGAGACAGGAAGAGATTACGGATGTAGCACAAATACTCTTGGAAACGATGGGAACAAGCGATATCGAACCGGATTTCCGGAAGGAAACAGTGCTGGCGGAATTCTACGGAGGCTATGCAGGAGCATCTGCCTACCGGGTAAAGGCAGAACCCATGTATGCTTTCAATAGCAGTGCCATAGAAAATGCGATTGTATATGACTATGAATTACAGCAGGAAACGGGCGTATATGCACCTGAGAAACTGGATGGCATGGACCCGTATGATTATTATCTGGGAGGTGCAAGAGCTCTTCTTTCCATTCATAATCCGGAGAAAGAAAACGGAAAAAAGCTGTTATTGTTTCGGGATTCTTTTGGAAGCAGTTTGGCGCCGTTACTGCTGGAAGGGTATGAAGAAATCATGTTAGTAGATTTACGCTATGTTTCAATGGAGTATTTCACGAAACTAATCGACGTAAGCAGTTATGATGATGTGTTGTTTTTGTACAGTCAGCGGGTACTGCGTCACAGTGACAGTTTTAAATAATAATATGAATAAAGAAAGACTATGTTGCAGAAGTTTAAACTTCTATAACATAGTCTTTTATAATGTCATAATCTGTCTCGTCACTACAGCAAATGTTTCCATTTAAAAGAAAATCCGTATTATTTGCAACTATCATAATTACATAATGTGAAAGCTGCGATTTTAGATTCAGGTTATCGCCATCTTGAGTGGTAAAATGTACATCCCCGTGGCATTTTTTGACCTCTTGAAAAAAAGCCATTAAATCAACTTCCGGTTTTAGCTGATGCATAAAAATACTCCTTTCTAAAACTGAACACTGAAATGATTATAGCATCTGCTTGGAAAAAGTCAATGAAAACAAGCATAAAGGCTTTTCTTTTGTCATATGATGAAAGAAGAGGAGGGGAAGCTATGAATGTGACAAATCGATTGCGCCCAAGGAACGAAAAACAAAATCCGGCAGCAGTACTTGGTAAAACTTTGTTCCTGATGTATCTTATCAGTGGTATCCTGCTTGTTTTTCTGGCGTTTTTTCTATATAAATTTGACTTGAGCGAGGCGGTTATCAAAATCGGAACCATTGCGGTTTATATCATATCCGGTTTTTTGGGTGGTTCTTTTATCGGAAAACAGATGCAGGAAAAGAAATATATATGGGGGCTGATTGCGGGAAGCGTTTATTTTTTATTGCTTTTATTGCTTTCACTGGTGGCAAAGCAGGGAATGGGAATGGAACTGCTCGTTGACCCTGTGAAAATTCTTGCAACACTTATTTTATGTGCAGTTTCCGGAATGGCAGGCGGTATGCTTAGTTAATTGGGGCTTTTCTAATGAGAAATGCTGTGTTATAATCAGCTGTTGTATGTTAGTTTTTATATATTTTAGTTTTACATAAGAAAGGATTCTATTATGAAAAAGGGAAAAGCAGCAGCCATAATAGCAGTGATTCTTGCTGCCCTGATTGGATTAGGCTATTATGCATCTTTAATTTTATCGGATACCGGAGCAGGAGCAGATAAGTCTATCTCACTGGGACTGGATTTGTCAGGTGGTGTATCCATTACTTATCAGGTTGTGGATGAGAATCCATCAGCCGAAGCTTTGAGTGATACAATTTATAAGCTTCAGAAGCGTGTGGAAGGTTATAGTACAGAGTCTTCCGTATATCAGGTTGGGGACGACCGTATTACGGTTGAGATTCCGGGTGTTTCAGATGCCAATGCGATTTTAGCGGAACTTGGAAATCCGGGTTCTTTGGAGTTCCAGACAGTAGATGGAACCGTCTTTATGACAGGAGACCAGGTTTCTGATGCACAGGTAGCAACCAGAGAAGACGTATATGGAAACAAAAGTTATGTTGTAGCTCTTACATTGACCGAAGAGGGTGCCGAAATTTTTGCAAAAGAAACCGCAGAAAACATCGGAAGCTATCTCCCGATTGTCTATGATGGGGAAGTAATCAGCTATCCGAGAGTACAGAATGTAATTACAGGCGGAGAAGCGCAAATTACCGGTATGGATGGTTATGAAGAGGCAAATATACTGGCGACAAAGATTCGAATCGGTTCCTTATCATTGAAATTAGAAGAGTTAGAGTCCTCTGTTGTTGGTGCACAGTTAGGAAGCAAGGCAATTGAGACAAGTTTAAAAGCAGGAGCAATCGGATTACTGCTTGTGATGCTGTTTATGATGATTGTATATGGAATTCCGGGTGTAGCAGCATCTATTGCACTTGCAATTTACACAGAACTTGTCATTTCAATTATTTATCTGTATGAAATTACATTAACTTTACCGGGTATTGCAGGTATTATCCTCGGCATTGGTATGGCGGTGGATGCAAACGTCATCGTATTCTCCAGAATCCGCGAAGAAATCGCAGGGGGAATGGACGTTTCGACTGCTATAAAAACCGGATTTAAGAAGGCAATGTCTGCCATTTTGGATGGCAATATCACAACTTTTATAGCAGCACTTGTACTGATGGGCTTAGGCTCCGGAACAGTAAAAGGTTTCGCTTATACGTTAATGATTGGTATTTTAGTATCTATGTTTACTGCCATGGTAGTAACCAGATGGGTTCTTTATGCGCTGTATGCATTAGGATTTAAAAATGAAAAATTCTATGGACGTGCAAAGGAGCGGACAAGCATCAATTTTATCGGGAAAAAGGGTTGGTTCTTTGGTATTTCCCTTGCGCTTTTTGCAGTTGGATTTATCTGCATGGGAATCAATAAGATGAACATTGGAACAACTTTAAATTACGGACTTGATTTTGTGGGTGGTACAGCGACAACTGCTGAGTTTGAAAAAGAGTACACCATAGAAGAAATTGAAAGTGAGATTGTTCCAAAGGTAGCAGAAATCATAGATACTAAGAATATCCAGACAAATAGGGTAGAGGGAACAAATCAGATTACGATTAAGACGCCTACCTTATCAATTGAGCAGCGTGAAGCAGTGAATAACCTGCTTATCGAAGAATTTGGCGTATCAGAAGGTACGATTCAGTGTCAGAACATCAGCTCAACGATTAGTAATGAGATGCGTATGGATGCAATTATTGCGGTCTTAGTATCCTGTGTATGTATGCTGATTTATATCTGGCTGCGTTTCTCCGATATCC
>CAMGET010000070.1 GCA_946055175.1 uncultured Roseburia sp. | reverse complement strand
TGGTAAATCATTGTATTCACGTACAATCAAGCCACCAATCGTCGGTATCAGTGTCTCGTAATCATCGTCTGCCATTCCGTAATTGCCAATCAAAGGATAGGTCATCACAACCGCCTGATAGGTATAGGATGGATCGGAAAGGATCTCCTGATAACCTACCATAGAAGTATTAAACACGATTTCACATACACGGTCAACAACTTCCCCAAAGGCATAACCATAATATTCTTCACCATTTTCTAAAATCAGTTTTCTATTGTATTCCATCCTTACCTCCTTTGCGCACCTCAGAAAGCTTTCGTTCAAAACGGTCTTTTCTTGTATCTGTCGGAATTGGTGTCGGGTAGTTGCCGCTAAAGCAAGCACTGCAATATCCGTCATTTCCGATGAGTTCTCCCAGTGCCCCTACCGGCAGGTAACCTAAAGTGTCCGCCCCAATCATTTTTGCAATCTCTTCTACGGTATGTTTGCAGGCAATTAAGTGATCCTGTGAATCAATATCCGTACCATAATAGCAGGGATATAAAAATGGCGGTGCAGAAATTCTCATATGAATTTCTTTTGCTCCGGCATCCCGTAACAGCTTTACAATGCGACCACTGGTCGTTCCCCGGACAATCGAATCATCAATCAATACTACGCGCTTACCTTTTACGCATTCCTCAATCGGACTCAGTTTAATTTTCACCTGATCCACTCTCGTACTCTGTCCCGGTGAAATAAAAGTTCTACCAATGTACTTGTTTTTAATCAGTCCAATCCCATACGGGATTCCTGATTCCAGACTATATCCCAAGGCCGCATCCAACCCGGAATCCGGCACACCAACTACTACGTCTGCCTCCACCGAATGTGTCTTTGCAAGAATGGCTCCCGCACGCATACGCGCTCTATGAACAGAAACTCCATCAATCGTGGAATCCGGTCTTGCAAAATAAATATATTCAAAAATGCAAAGTTTCTTTTCCTTTTTCCTGCAGTGTTCCTTGCGTGAAACCACACCGTTACTGCTAAACACTAAAATTTCTCCAGGTTCTACATCCCGCACAAATTCTGCGCCTACTGCCTTTAGGGCACAGCTTTCCGATGCTACCACATAGATACCCTCCGGTGTCTTACCATAGCAAAGTGGTCTGAAGCCATACGGGTCTCTTGCACAGATTAATTTTTGCGGTGACATCAGGACAAGCGAATAAGCACCATCAATAATCTCCATCGCTGCGCTTAACGCGTCTTCGATAGATGGTGCTTTTAATCGTTCCTTCGTTACGATATATGCAATTGTTTCCGTATCACTTGTGGTATGGAAAATAGCTCCCGACAATTCCAGTTCACTTCGCAGCTCTGCTGCATTGCTCAGATTTCCGTTGTGAGCTAATGCCATTTTCCCTTTTTGGTGGTTCACTTCAATTGGCTGGCAGTTATTTCGGTTTGTTCCACCTGTGGTTCCATAGCGGGCATGTGCAACAGCCATGGTTCCCTGTGGCAGTTTTGCCAAAATGTCCGGCGAAAATACTTCACTCACCAGTCCCAAATCCTTATAGGATGAAAATACACCTTCATCATTTACGACAATTCCGCAGCTTTCCTGTCCGCGGTGCTGCAGGGCATACAAGCCATAATAGGAAAGCCCTGCTACATCCATTGGTTCCGGTGCAATGACTCCAAATACACCACATTCCTCGTGAATACTCATACTGCGCCTCCTTTAGTTCTGGCAAACGCAGCCCCGATAAATCCCACAAAAAGCGGATGCGGTCTGTTCGGACGGCTCTTAAATTCCGGATGAAACTGTACGCCGACATGGAATGGACGGTCTGTGAGTTCAACTGTTTCTACCAGTCTGCCATCCGGAGATGTGCCGCTTAGGGTCAGACCTTTGCTTTCTAAAAGCTCGCGATAGTCATTATTAAATTCATACCGGTGTCTGTGTCTTTCACTGATGCTTTGGCTTCCGTAACAATGTTCCATCGTACTTCCGGCCTTAATCTCACAAGGATAAGCACCCAGGCGAAGAGTACCGCCCTTATCAATATTTTCGCTCTGTCCCGGCATAAAATCAATCACTTTATGTTTACAGAGTTCATCAAATTCCCCGGAATTTGCATCGGTAAGTCCTGCCACATTTCTTGCGTACTCAATGACCGCAATCTGCATGCCAAGGCAGATTCCAAAATAAGGAACAGCCTTCTCCCTTGCATATCTTGCTGCAAGTACCATACCTTCGATACCACGGTTACCAAAACCGCCCGGAACTAAAATACCATCCAGTCCGTCAAGCTTCTCTTCATAAGTTTCCTCCGTTAATTCTTCGGAGTCAATCCAATGAATATTGATATGGGTATTATGATAATATCCCGCATGGCGAAGCGCTTCTGCCACGGAAAGGTATGCATCATGAAGTCCCACATATTTTCCTACCAAACCAATATTTACACTGTACGGACGCGCCTTAATGCGTTCCACCATCTGGGTCCACTCTTTCAAATCCGGTTCCCGTGTCTGAAGCCCTAATTCCCTGCAGACTACTTCAGAGAAGTTAGACTGTTCCAGCATCAGCGGAGCTTCATAAAGGTTTGGAAGTGTAATATTTTCAATCACACAATCCGGTTTTACATTACAAAACATCGAAATCTTTTTAAAAATAGATTCCTCTAATGGTTCGTCACAACGAAGTACAATGATGTTTGGGTTAATTCCCATTCCCTGCAATTCTTTGACGGAGTGCTGGGTTGGCTTTGACTTATGTTCGTCTGAGCCCCTTAGGAACGGCACCAGGGTTACATGAATAAACAGGCTGTTTTCTCTTCCGACTTCCAAAGAAATCTGTCTTACTGCCTCGATAAACGGCTGAGATTCGATATCACCAATCGTACCTCCGATTTCCGTAATGACAATATCTGCATTTGTTTTTTTACCAACACTGTAAACAAATTCCTTAATTTCATTGGTAATATGCGGAATCACCTGTACCGTAGAGCCAAGGTATTCCCCGCGGCGCTCTTTGTTTAAAACATTCCAATACACCTTTCCGGTGGTCAGATTGGAATATTTGTTCAGGTCTTCATCGATGAAACGCTCATAATGACCCAAATCCAAATCGGTCTCTGCTCCATCTTCTGTCACATAAACCTCTCCATGCTGAAACGGGCTCATGGTTCCCGGGTCAACATTGATGTATGGGTCCAGTTTCTGGGCTGCTACTTTCAGTCCTCTTGCTTTTAACAGTCTGCCTAAGGATGCTGCGGTAATGCCTTTACCAAGTCCGGATACCACGCCTCCTGTCACAAAAATGTACTTTGTCATGAATTTTACTCCTTCTATTTTCCACTATCCCCGTAGTTGCTAAGCACTCTTGCGGATGGATCATCGACGTTGCAGCCTTCCCATTCCTTATTCGGCATCCAGAAGTCTACAATCATTTCGCCCTGACCCGGATAGTATTTTTCAAAAATTTCTCTGTAAAGCAGCGACTCCTTTGTAAACGGCATCGCATGCTGATATTTTTTACGAAGTGTTTCATACTCTTCGTCTGTATATTGTTCCATAGCATATTCTTTTAAATAATCCACCATGGAATGTCCTACTGCATCAGAAAAGGCTGCTTTTTCACGCCACAAAATAGTTTCCGGCAAATAATCACCTTCTTCAAAAGCATGACGGAGCAGATATTTTCCTTTTCCATATTTATTAATTTTTAATTCCGGATTCACTGACATTACATATTTTACAAAATCAAGGTCCCCGAACGGAACTCTTGCCTCTAATGAGTTTACGGAAATACAACGATCCGCACGAAGAACATCATACATATGAAGCTCGCGGATTCGTTTCTCTGCTTCTTTTTGGAAAGCTTTTGCATCCGGCGCAAAATCGGTATACTTATATCCGAACAATTCATCCGATATTTCACCGGTCAAAAGTACACGGATATCTGTCTGCTCATGAATTGCCTTACAAATTAAGTACATACCCATACTAGCACGAATTGTCGTAATGTCAAATGTTCCTAAAATTTTTATTACTTCTTCCAAAGAAGCTAAAACATCTTCTTTGGTAATGATAATTTCTTTATGGTCGCTTCCAATATAGTCTGCAACCTCTTTTGCATATTTTAAATCAATCGCATCTTCACTCATACCGATTGCAAAGGTTTTAATCGGTGTACTGCTTTTCTTTGCTGCAATGGCACAGACAAGGGACGAATCCAAGCCTCCTGAAAGAAGGAAACCTACTTTTGCATCTGCAACCAGACGTTTTTCCACGCCAGCTACCAGCTTATCGTGAATCTTTTTGCAAACTGTCTCTAAATCATCCTGTGATACTTCATCTGCCTTCGCAATATCACTATAGCAGATAAATTCACCGCCTTTGTAATAATGTCCCGGAGGAAACGGCATAATTTTATCGGTAAGTGTCACAAGATTTTTCGGTTCACTTGCAAAAATAATAACACCATCCTTATCATAACCATAATAGAGTGGGCGGATACCGATTGGGTCACGCGCTGCGATATATTCTTTTGTTTCGCCATCATAAATAATGCAGGCATATTCTGCATCTAGCATTGCAAACATGTCTGTTCCATACTCTTTATATAACGGCAGTAAAATTTCACAGTCTGAATCACTCTGAAAGGTATATTTTTTTGAAAGTTCTTTTTTTAATTTCTCAAAACCATAAATTTCACCATTGCATACCACATAACTCCCATCCAAAGAGAATGGCTGCATCCCTGATGGGGTCAGTCCCATAATTGCAAGTCTGTGAAAACCTAAAAATCCGTCTCCGGTATCCACAATCCGGCTGTCATCCGGACCTCTGGAAATGGTTTCTTTAAATCCTTCCTGAAACGCACTAAAAGCAGCACGGCTGCCGCAATAACCCATAATAGAACACATAAGAATTTCCTCCAAATAGTATCATAAATTCAGCATTCTATAGGGCAAGTGCTGTGCTCGCTGTGCCACCTATCTTTTTTCTCATTTCTAAGCCTCCAACAAGACTCTGTCAGCTTACGTGTGACGATACGGCGCACCTACTAAGGAATCCCCTTTCAGATTGCAGCTCGAAAAGTGTTATTCACGCAGGCTCCGCTGCATGGCTCCCACCGTCCCATGCTCGCTGTGAGTGATTTCCTGCGCTACTTCTCTTTTCTCAATCGCTTTTACATCTATTCAGTTTTTATTATTCCACATCCTGGAGCGCCTGATAACCTTCTTCTCCTGTGCGGACCTTTACGACGTTCTCAACATCGTATACGAAAATCTTGCCATCACCGATATGTCCGGTGTAGAGAACCTTCTTCGCTGTTTCAATGACCGTGCGAACCGGAACCTTGCTGACAACGATTTCAACCTGTACCTTCGGGAGCAGATTTGCTTCTACCTGAACACCACGGTAATACTCCGGTTTTCCTTTCTGAATACCACAACCTAAAACATGTGATACGGTCATACCGGTAATGCCAATCTGCATCATAGCAGATTTTAATGCTTCAAATCTGGATTCCTTACAAATAATCTCAATCTTCGTAAACTTCGGTGTACCCTCTTCGAAGGATGGAACCTTCTTTACAGGAACTGCTTCTGCAACCGGTGTATCGCCGGATACAATAACCGGTTCATTCCCTTCTTCTACATATTCCGGAAGCATTGCGAATCCTGCATAAGCAGAAGGTAAACCATGTTCTGTCTCATCCAGACCTGTCACTTCTTCTTCACGGCTGACACGTAAGCCAACAATTGCTTTAATTACAAGGAAAGTAATGGTAATAGTAACTGCGGTCCATGCTGCAACGCTGACAAAACCAACCAACTGAATTCCAAGTAATTTGAAACCGCCGCCATAGAATAAACCTGTCATTGTTTCTCCTACAGCATCTGCAATTCCGTAAGCCGGAGCTGTTTCTGTAGCAAAAAGGCCAACTGCGATTGTACCCCAGATACCATTCATACAATGTACGGCAACGGCACCAACCGGGTCATCAATATGTAACTTATAATCAAGTAACCAAACACCAAATACAACTAACACACCTGATACTGCGCCAATGATACAAGCACCTAAGCAATCGGTTACATCACATCCTGCGGTAATTGCTACCAAACCTGCAAGGGAAGCATTCAAACACATAGACACATCCGGTTTGCCATATTTTACCCAGGTAAAAATCATACATACAACGGTTGCAACTGCCGGTGCAACGGTGGTTGTAAGGAAGATGGAACCGAGCTGACCAAGAGAGGTTGCTGCAGCACCGTTAAATCCATACCAGCCTAACCAAAGAATAAATACACCAAGTGCGCCAAGTGCGATGCTGTGACCAGGGAAGGCATTCACCTTTGTAATCTTACCATTTGCATTCTTTTTAAACTTACCGATACGAGGTCCAAGAATCTTAGCACCAATTAAAGCGGAAATACCGCCTACCATATGAATCGCACAAGAACCTGCGAAATCATGGAAGCCAAGTCCTGCTAACCAGCCACCGCCCCAGATCCAGTGAGCTTCAATCGGATAAATCAAAGCAGAAATCACTCCGGAATAAATACAATAGGAAAGGAATTTGGTACGCTCTGCCATAGCACCTGATACGATGGTTGCTGTGGTTGCACAGAATACCAAGTTAAATACAAAACTTGAAAAATCAAAGTTTTCATAAGCTGTAAATAAATCAAATCCCGGTTTTCCGATAAATCCAAACAAATCCTCGCCCATCAAAAGGCCGTAG
>CAMGET010000069.1 GCA_946055175.1 uncultured Roseburia sp. | reverse complement strand
GGTTACCGCCAACGCTCCTAAACTTCTTCCATGGAAAGAATGTTCCATAGCAATGATTTCATGACCTGCTTCGCCATCTCTTGTGTAGGCATATTTTTTAGCGGCTTTAATGGCTCCTTCAATTGCCTCGGTTCCACTATTGGTAAAAAACACACGGTCCATTCCGCTTACCTTCAAAAGACGTTTTGCTGCCCGGATAGCCGGAACATTATAGTAAAGATTAGATGTATGCATTAACTGATCAATCTGATTCTTTAACGCTTCCTTATATTCCCGATTGCTATAGCCCAAAGCCTGTACCGCAATTCCTGCCGCAAAATCTAAATATTTTTTACCATCTGTATCATACAGATACACACCATCTCCATGATCCAGTACCAGAGGAAAACGATTATATGTATGTAGTAGTTCGCTTTCTGCTGTTTCGATATATGTCATTTTATTCATTACAGAATTTATTCTCCTTATCCCCTATAATTGCAGTTCCGATTCCTTTATTTGTGAAGATTTCCAAAAGCAGACAGTGTGCAATTCTTCCGTCTAAAATATGGACTCTTGACACACCATTTTCAATGGCATCAATACAGTTGTTCAGCTTTGGTAACATACCTCCGCCAATATAGCCATCTCCAATCAGGTTCTTCGCTTCGGATACACTCAATTCCGAAATCAACGTTGACTCATCGGATGGGTCCTTGTATACACCTTCTATATCTGTTAAAAAGGCCAGTTTTTCTGCATGAATCGCTCTTGCAATGGCGCATGCCGCATCATCCGCATTAATGTTATAGCTGTTAAATTCTTCGTCCATTCCCACTGGACAGATAATTGGCAGAAAATCTTTTTCCAGCATATCATAAATGATTTTTGGATTTACTTCTGTAATTTCTCCTACGAATCCAATATCTTCTCCATTCGAATACTTTTTCTCAACCTTTAACAGACCACCGTCTTTTCCACTGATTCCAATTGCATTCACACCAAGCTCCTGCACTAATGTAACCAGCGACTTATTTACTTTATTTAATACCATCTCCGCAATTTCCATGGTTGCTTCATCCGTCTTTCGAAGCCCGTTTACAAAAACAGGTTTCATTCCGGACTTTTCAACCCAACGGCTGATTTCTTTTCCACCGCCATGTACAATTACAGGTTTAAAACCTACCAGTTTTAATAACGTTACATCCTGAATAACCTGACGCTTTAAATCTTCGTCTATCATCGCACTTCCGCCATACTTTACAACAATAATCTTCCGGTTGAAATGCTGAATATATGGTAATGCTTCAATTAACACTTCTGCTTTCTGTAATATTTCCTGCATATTCTTCTCCATCACTTGCTCCTATCTATTCTACTAATGTCTTATGACCTATAGTCCGCATTAATTTTAATATAGTCATAGGTCAAATCACATCCCCATGCCGTAGCATTGGCTTCACCCATTTTGATGTCAGCAATGGCTGTCACCTCCGGCTGTGAAAGAATCTTTGTTGCTTCTTCTTCACTATAATCCAGCGCTACACCATTTTTAATAATCTGTAATTTTCCTGCTGCACTTTCAAAATACAAATCTACCTTTTCCGGGTCAAACTCTGCACCTGAATATCCCATAGCGCAAAGAATCCGCCCCCAGTTTGCATCATGTCCGTAAATTGCTGCCTTTGTCAAATTGGAAGTAATGACAGATTTGCTTAATACCTTTGCCTGTTCCTTCGTTCTAGCTCCGATTACCTTTACTTCAAAAAGTGCGGTAGCTCCTTCTCCATCTCCTGCCATCTGTTTTGCAAGATACTCATTCACGAAATGAAGTGCCTTTACAAAGGTCTGGTAAGCCTCATTTTTTTCTGTAATTACCGTATTTCCGGCCAAACCGTTTGCCAGTAACAGACAGGTATCATTTGTGGATGTATCTCCATCTACGGAAATCATATTATAGGTGTCCTGCACATCTGCACTTAATGCCTCCTGTAAGAGTTCCTTCGAAATTGCAAGGTCCGTTGTGACAAAACTTAACATGGTACACATATTTGGATGAATCATGCCGGAACCTTTACACATACCGCCAATCGTTACTGTTTTTCCATCTAATTCAAAGCTTACTGCGATTTCTTTTTCATGCGTATCCGTTGTCATAATCGCAAGAGCTGCCTGATGCCCGCTTTCAATATCATCCTTTAACTTTGAAACCATGGCATCAATACCGCCACAGATACGTTCTATCGGCAGTTGCTTGCCAATGACTCCGGTAGAAGCCACCAGAACCTGTTCTTTTGAAACTTTTAAACATTCCGATACCTTTTTGGCAGTCTCCCTGCAATAGCCCATTCCTTCTTCGCCGGTACAGGCATTTGCAATCCCCGCATTTACTACTACTGCCTGCGCATATGGCTGATTGTAAACCACATTCTGATCCCATTTGACAGGAGCTGCTTTTACGATGTTCGTAGTAAATGTTCCGGCTGCCACGCAGGGAACCTCACTATAAATCATTGCCATATCCTGTCTGTCTTTATATTTAATACCTGCTGCTGTACTAGCTGCAAAAAAGCCCTTTGCTGCGGTTACTCCGCCTGTAATCTGTTTCATACGTTCTTCTTCCTTTCCATCCTATGGATTGTATTTCGTTATATTTCCTTTGTTAAGTACGCATTCATAATAATTGACATCATCTCTGTAATCCCATCCGAGACCTTTCCAAAAACGATTTCCCACCTCGTTTTTCTTAAATGCAATCAGATTCACCTTATTGATATGCTCTTCCCTAAGTGCATCCAAACAGGCTTCTACAAGTTGCTGGCCGATTCCGTGTTTTCTATAATTTTCTTTTACGCAAACGTGGTAAAGACAGCCTCTACGGCCATCATGTCCGCATAAAATTGCTCCAATCAGCTCTTCTCCACAGACTGCCACCATACTTGTGGTCGGATTTCGTCTGATAAAACGTTCTACGCCTTCTTTTGAATCATCGATACTTCGTATTCCAAAACCTGAAATACTCATCCACAATTCATATACCTTATCATAATCCTCCATCGTCATGACACGGATGGAAACCTTTTCTGTTAACATATCCCTTTTTGCCTTTCTCTTATGGGAACATCGGAACCAGATTTAGTCCCTCTGCCTCGTCAAATCCAAATAACAGATTCATATTCTGTACTGCCTGGCCGGCTGCCCCCTTTACCAGATTATCTAATGCTCCCATCATAATGATTCTTCCGGTACGGGTATCAATCTTAAAATTCACATCCACATAGTTGCTGCCCTCTACCCATTTTGTTTCCGGGCAAACATCCTTATCTAAAACACGGACAAATTTTTCTTCTTTATAATACTTCTCATATACTGCTTTTACTTCCTCATAAGTCGGGTAAGTACCATCCGCCTTTTTATGTAATGTTGCATACTCTGTTGCAAGTATCCCCCGATTCATCGGAATCAGGTGAGGTGTAAAATTCACAACAATTTTTTCGCCTGCTGCATAACCGAGTTGTTCTTCGATTTCCGGTGTATGTCGGTGATTTGTTACACCATATGCCTTGATATTCTCATTCACTTCACAGTACAGATTCGCTAGCTTCGACCCTCGTCCTGCACCGGAGGTACCGGATTTTGCATCAATAATCAGCGAATTCGGATCAATCAGTCCTTCTTTCACTAATGGATACGCTGTTAATATGGAGCAAGTCGTGTAACATCCCGGGTTTGCAACCAATCTTGCCTTTTTAATGTCTGCTCTGTTTATTTCACATAATCCATAAACAGCTTCTTCTAAAAACTGCGGACTCTTATGTTCTATCTTGTACCACGCTTCATATACATTGACATCCTTCATACGAAAATCAGCGCTCAAATCGATAACCTTTGTTTTCTTTAAAATCTCTTCGGTCAATACGCCTGCCAAAAAGCCCTGCGGTGTTGCTGTAAATATCACATCCACCTGGTCTGCCAGTTCTTCTATATTATCATCCAGACATTTGTCCTCAACAATCTCAAACATATTCCGATAGACATCTGCATAGTTCTGGTCAATATAGCTTTTTGAACCAAACCATTTTATCTCCACTTCTTTATGTCCCATAAGCAATCGGACCAATTCATTTCCTGCGTATCCGGTAGCTCCAATAATTCCAACCTTAATCATACACATACTTCCTTTCATGTCTTTGCATAATTATACATTTCTCTTTTCAGATATGCAAGCCCTATTTTCATTTTTTTGTTTTTCCTCATTTTAAACGTATCTTGTTCACTATAATACTGCTTTTCTTCTTATATAACTATATGTTTTTACTTTTATAACATTTTATTATAATGTGTACTTTTATACATAAAAATGTATATTTATGAGCTAATTCTGTATAATTTTACACTTGAATTTCTAATTGATATGGTATATAGTGTCATTATTAAATTCAAAAAACAAGAACGAAAGGAACCTACCTATGAAAGAAAAAGTTATTTTAGCATACTCAGGTGGTCTCGATACCACAGCCATCATTCCATGGTTAAAAGAAAACTATGATTATGAAGTAATCTGTTGCTGTATCGACTGCGGACAGGGCGAAGAATTAGACGGACTGGAAGAACGTGCAAAATTGTCAGGCGCTTCTAAATTATATATTGAAGATATCGTTGATGAGTTTTGCGATGATTATATCGTTCCTTGTGTACAAGCCGGTGCCGTATATGAAAATAAATATCTGTTAGGTACTTCTATGGCACGTCCGGGTATCGCAAAAAAATTAGTGGAAATTGCAAGAAAAGAAGGTGCTACCGCTATCTGCCACGGTGCTACCGGAAAAGGGAACGATCAGATTCGTTTTGAATTGGGCATTAAAGCTTTAGCTCCTGATTTAAAGATTATTGCTGCTTGGAGAGATGACAAATGGACGATGCAGTCCCGTGAAGATGAAATCGAATACTGTAAAGCACATGGTATCCATCTTCCATTCTCTGCTGATTCCAGCTACAGCCGTGACCGTAACCTCTGGCATATCAGCCATGAAGGTCTGGAATTAGAAGACCCTGCCTGCGAACCGAATTACGATCACTTACTGGTTCTTGGCGTATCTCCGGAAAAAGCACCGGATGAACCGGAATATGTAACCATGACCTTTGAAAAAGGAATCCCTACTTCTGTAAATGGAAAGCAGATGAAAGTTTCAGATATTATCCGTGAACTGAATGTCCTTGGCGGTAAGCATGGTATCGGAATTGTCGATATCGTTGAAAACCGTGTCGTTGGTATGAAATCCCGTGGTGTATATGAGACTCCTGGCGGAACCATTCTTATGGAAGCACATCAGCAGTTAGAAGAATTGGTTTTAGACCGTGCTACGATGGAAGTAAAGAAAGATATGGGCAACAAACTTGCTCAGATTGTTTATGAAGGAAAATGGTTTACACCGCTTTGTGATGCCGTAAAAGCATTTGTTACTTCTACTCAGGAATATGTAACAGGTGAAGTTAAATTCAAGCTTTACAAAGGAAACATCATCAAAGCCGGAACCACTTCTCCATACTCACTTTACAGTGAATCTCTTGCAAGCTTCACAACCGGTGATTTATACGATCATCACGATGCAGAAGGCTTCATTACCTTATTCGGACTTCCGCTAAAGGTTCGTGCAATGAAGATGCAGGAAGTAAATAACCAGCAGTAAAATGAGGGACGGTTCTTTTGTCTTAAATATCAAGACAAAAGAACCGTCCCTCATTTATCCCCTGTTTTCCAAGCGCCTCAGTACAGAAATAATCGGCACAATCAATATTCCGCAGAAAAAATTACTGACACCATGCACAAAATCCCAGGGAAGCCCTGCAATAATCCAGGCAATCATGCCTTTAAAACTAAGGCCAAACAGCAGTGCCTGTGCCGGTGCATATAAGGTTCCAAACAAGAACCCATGTAATGCACACACAACCATATAGACAATCGGTCGGATTTTCTTTGGCATATTTATAGGAAGCAGCATCGTGACACCCCATAAAATGGTCCAAATATATAAATAAGGAATCCACCACGTTGCAAATCCACTAAAAATTCCATTTAATATTACATACGTATAGATTGGATATAATGCTTTTTTTCTATATACCACGGTAAAAGCAATGGTAAATACCCCAAGCAGATGCACATTCGGTGCAAGTTCCATAATGAGCTTGGATGCATACATAACCGCGCCTAACATTGCAAATACTGCTGTTTCCCTGACTGTAAGCCTCATTATTTTTCTACCTTAAAAGAATAACTGTCTCCTGCTGTAACAGGTGTTGTATCAACTCCGGATGTTGCATATTCACCATTTACATAGAATGCCCAATATACGCCATCTGTATTATAGTCAGCTGTAATACCGTTTACTGTTTTTACATAAAGACCATATTCGCTTTCTTCGCCTGCAATCAGATTCAGTTCTAATAATGCCTCTCCTACAGTTTCTTTGTCTGTATGGATTTCAAATTCTGTCTCATTTCCATCCTTGTCTACTACCGTAAAAGTGAACTCTGTCTGACCTTCACCTAATACGTTGCTATTCGCAGATATTGCTTCACCCTCTGATGATGCTGCTCCACTATTACTACCGCCATTACATCCAATTGTAAATAATGCCATAGCCACAATCAGCATCATACAAAGTAGGGATGACAGTGATTTCATATTACGTCTCTTTTTCATACTTTTTATTCTCCTTTATTTTTTCTAAAATCTGAATAATGACATCGTAACTTTCCGGCTGATGCGGGAATAGTATAAAAACCCTCTACCTG
>CAMGET010000068.1 GCA_946055175.1 uncultured Roseburia sp. | reverse complement strand
AATATTTAAATACTTTTCTTGTATTTCCACCGGGATAGTGCCATCTAACATTGCCTCAACGTAACCCTTAATAGAAGTAAGCGGCGATCTGAAATCGTGAGAAACATTTGAAATAAACTTTTTCTGGTCATCTTCCAAGGTATGTAATTCTGTTGCCATATAGTTAATGGAGGCGGCAAGATAGCCAATTTCATCATTTGAGGGAACTTCAATGGGAGTATCAAAATTACCCTGCATATAGTTGTTCACAGAACTAATAATTTTTCGAATCGGTATAAAAATTACCAAAGTAAACAGAATCAAAACCAGAAGGGCTGCAAGTGCAATAAAACCAAGTGTTTGATAGCCAATTACAGTCAGGTTGTTTGCTGTGTTAATAAGGTTCTGCATTGGTTTGTGAATCAGAACATAACCGCGTACCTTATAGCCAACTGTAATTGGAGTAAACACACTTAAAGTCTTTTCTGAAAAGGAACCATAGAAGTCACCAATCATGTAATACTGATTTCCAAAGTCAAGAATATCAAAGTCCTTAATCATATATCCGCTTGAAAAACGATGAGAGGAATCTAATAGTACATTCCCCTTTACATCAACAATCCATATAGCAGTGTCATTGTAGGTACTTTGAATGGCTAGTTGAAGTTGGAACTCTTCCATCGTCAGGGCGTGGGAAAAATAGTTTACTGCATAGGTTTCGGAAATGGCGTTTGCTTCCCGGTACAGGTTTGACGCTTCTTGCTTTTGAATTTCCTGATAGGAACGCTGATACATAAATACAGTTACTGATAAGAAACTCAGTAAAATAAAAATCAGATAGCCGACTATCAGTTTTAAATAAAGTGTGCGTTTCATGAGGTGCCTCCGCTATTCTCTGACTTCGAATTTATAGCCAATTCCCCATACGGTAGCCAGACTCCAGTTCGCATGGTCCTTAATCTTTTCACGAAGGCGTTTTACGTGCACGTCTACGGTACGGGTATCACCGATATATTCATAACCCCAGATGTGGTCCAGAAGCTGCTCTCTGGTAAACACCTGATTTGGGGAGGAAGCAAGGAAGTATAAAAGCTCTAATTCCTTTGGCGGCATGTCAACCTGTTCTCCGCGGTAGAGCACCGAATAGTTGGATAAATTAATCACTAAATCTGTGTATTTAACACATTTAATATCTGAAGCAGGTTCTTCTGCTTTGACAGGCTGATAACGTCTTAAAACTGCCTTTACGCGCGCTACAAGCTCTTTGGAATCAAAGGGCTTCATCATATAATCATCGGCACCCAGCTCCAAACCCAGTACCTTGTCAAAAATTTCTCCCTTTGCGGAGAGCATAATGATAGGAATGTTTGATTTGGTGCGAACTTCTCGGCAGACCTGATAGCCATCAATGCCCGGAAGCATCAAATCCAATAAAATCAGATTGGGACTATAGGTTTCAAAAGCTTGCAGGGCTTCTTCCCCATCGTTTACAATTTTTGTATCAAAGCACTCTTTTGTTAAGTAGAGCGAAATTAATTCCGCAATATTGTTGTCATCATCGACAATCAGGATTTTCTGTTTTGCAGCCATAATTTACTTCCTTTCTATTATTTTTCAAATTCTGCGATGGTAACACCTGCATCGCCCTCGCCATATTCACCAAGATGATAGGATTTTACATATTTACAACGTTTTAGATGAGACTGCACGGCATTACGAAGTGCACCGGTACCTTTTCCATGCACGATGCGTACAGAAGGCAGATGAGAAAGATAAGCATCATCCAGATACTTGTCTAAAAGAGCTATGGCTTCGTCCGTTGTCTTACCAATAAGATTGATTTCCGTTGAAATAGAAGCAGCTTTGCTCAATTTAGATTTCCCGATACCGGTTTTTTTGGATTTGGCACCGGCCAGAGCGTTGTCCTCTTCAAGAAGCACTAAATCACGGATGTTAACCTGAGAGCTTAAAATACCCATCTGAACCGTCAAATCACCTTTTGCATTCGGAAGCGTGTGAACAGTTCCGGCAAGATTCATGCTAAGGACCTTGACACGGTCACCAATGTGCAGATTCTTTGGAACTTTATCCGGTGATACTTCTGCCTTTTTCTGGTCAGATAATTTTTTTTGCCTGGCTGTCATCTTGTCACGTAAAGTAGCACGTTCTTTTTCCATTTCACTGATGGAAGCAGTGCCGTTTCCGTATTTATGAAAGTTACGAATTGTAGCATCAGCAACATCTTTTGCTTCTTTTAAAATGTTGAAGGCTTCTTCGTTTGCTTCCCGTAATATTTTCTCGCGGCTTGCATCCAGGCGCTCCTGTTTTTCTTCTAATTTCTTTTTTAAATTTTCAATTTCAGCTTTATACTGATTGATTTCTAACTGCTCTTTTTCAATTGTAGTACGGCTCTTTTCCAAATCGGCCAGTAAGTCCTCGAAATTCTCGTCATTTTCAGAGATACGTTCTTTCGCATCTGCAATTAAATCCGTGCTTAACCCAAGCTTTTCAGAAATCGCAAAGGCATTACTTTTTCCCGGAATACCGATTAAGAGGCGGTAGGTCGGGCTTAACGTCTCTACGTTGAATTCACAGCAGGCATTTTCCACACCGGCAGTGGATAGAGCAAATACTTTCAACTCACTGTAATGTGTGGTGGCCATTGTTCTGGCACCATACAGATGCAGCTTGGATAAAATCGCAATGGCTAAAGCAGCACCTTCGGTGGGATCGGTTCCGGCGCAAAGCTCGTCTAACAAAACCAGAGAACGGTCGTTAACCTGCTCTAAAATACGGACGATATTTGTCATATGAGAAGAAAAGGTACTAAGACTCTGCTCAATACTTTGTTCATCTCCAATGTCTGCAAATACTTCTTCAAAAATACCGAGTTCTGAACGTTCAGAAGCAGGGATAGGAAGACCGGACTGCCCCATTAAGGTAAGAAGGCCTACCGTTTTTAAAGAGACTGTTTTACCGCCGGTATTTGGTCCGGTTACAATTAGCAAATTAAAATCATCTCCCAGATGCACATCAATCGGAACAACCTTTTTCTGGTCCAGTAACGGATGACGCCCCTTTTTGATAGAAATGCGGCCATCTTCATTGAACATTGGAGAAACGCCGTTATAGGTCTGTGCATAGGCAGCTTTTGCAAAAATAAAATCCAGTTCAATTAAAACTTTATAGTCTGTAGCAATCATGGAAGAGGATTCATATACCAGATTACTTAAGGTAGCAAGTATTTTTTCGATTTCCTCTTTTTCTTTTAAAAGTAATTCCTTGTACTCGTTATTCAGATTCACAACAGCCATCGGCTCAATAAAAAGGGTAGAGCCTTTGCCGGATTGGTCATGCACCATACCGGGAACCATGGATTTAGCCTCTGCTTTTACCGGAAGGCAATAGCGGCCGTCACGCATGGTGATAACGGTATCCTGAAGATAACTGCGGGTTGTTGCATTGTTTATCATCTGGTTCATCTGCGCACGGATTTTATCTGTCATGGAGTGCATTGACCGACGGATAGAACGGAGCGCCGGGCTGGCATCGTCTGCAATTTCTTCTTCTGATAAAATACATCTGTGGATTTCATCATACAGTGGAGTGAGGGGCTCAATTTGCGCAAAGAATGCGGTTAAAGAGTCCTCCGGGGCATCATCTCTGATTCCTCTGGAAAAGGTTTTGACACGTTTGGCTGCCTCCAACAGGGAGCAGACAGCAAGTAGTTCTATTGCATTTAAAGAACTGCCCAACTCCAGGCGCTTTAGTGAGTCGTTTAAGTTGCGGACACCGGAAAAAGATAGACGACCGCATTTGAACAAACGATCAAGCGCGTCCTTTGTCTGTAGCTGTTCTAATTCAATCTGAGCGCGGTCGGTGGAAGGAGTCAGGGTTAGACACCGTCTTTTGGCTTCTTCACTGGCTGCGTATTCCGCTAAAAGCGTTCGTATTTTATGATATTCTAATGTATAAAGTGCTTTTTCATTCATAGTAAACCACCTGTTTGAAACTAAAAATCTGATTGCTTTTATTATAGCTTAAAGCGTGGGTTATGGAAAGCAGAAAATAAAGTATTGCAAGGGTAAGCGTTTCAAATTATAATATTTCTTATCGGATGTGTTTCTATTAAAGAGAGGAATAACATGCAGGATAAGGAACAGAAAAATTACGAATTTATCAAGGAAAAGAGAAAAGAAAGACCGGTTAACAAAAAAAGGATGCTGATTCAGGCTACTTTTGTATTTGCCATGGCACTTATGTTTGGCGTGGTTGCCAGTTTTGTGATTGCCTTTTTGCAGCCAAAGATAGAAGCGTTTTTATATCCGCCGGAGGAGCCGACAACGGTGTCTATTCCTGTGGACGAGCCTACAGAAACGCTCTCTACGGAAGTAGTCGGGACAGAGAATGCCAATGAAGAGAACGAACAGCCAATCAATATGACTGACTGGCAACCGACAATCGAGGATTTGCAGATGCTTCAGAATCAGCTTTATGCGGTAGGACGTGAGGCAAATCGTTTTGTGGTAACGGTGACAGGAATTCAAAGCAACACGGATTGGTTTAATAATGCCTATGAGAGCAAGGACCAGGGTTCCGGAATCATCATTGCAAATAATAGCCAGGAACTTTTAATTCTGACGGAGAAGAAGGTGATTTCCAACGCCCAGGAAGTGTATGTTACCTTTGCGGATGAGACAACCATCAAGGCATCCATGAAGCAATACGATGGTAATACAGGAATTGCGATTTTAAGCGTTCCGCTTTCAGAGATAGAGGCGTCAACGATGCAGAAAATTTCGATTGCGCCACTGGGAAGTTCTTTGTATGTGCAGCAGGGAACTCTTACGATTGCGGTTGGAAGCCCTATGGGTATGAATTTTTCTATTTTGACAGGGAATATTACGTCAACCACCAATACGATTTCTACGATTGATGCAAACTATAAGATTTTTACAACAGATATCGTAGCCAGTGAAAGCGGCAGTGGAGCACTTTTAAATGTAAAGGGTGAAGTAATCGGCCTGGTAATGCAGGATTACAGCAGACAGGGCGATGAAAATACACTGACGGCAGTTGCTATTTCAGATTTAAAGGCATTAATTGAAAACCTTTCAAATAATAAAGAAATGGCATATTTAGGTCTTGGCATTAGTACAGTTAGTAGTGAGATTGAAAAGGAATATGAGATTCCGAGAGGAGTTTATATTAAAGAAGTGAAGATGGATTCCCCTGCAATGAATGCCGGTTTACAGAGCGGCGATGTCATTGTGGAGATGGATGGGGAAGGCATCTATAGTGAAGAAGCCTATGAGAGAAAGATGCTTAGTATTCGCCCGGGAGATAAGGTGCGGGTAATTATTAAGCGTCAGAGTGCAGATGGATATGTGTCTATCCGCTGCGATGTGGAGGCTTCAAAATTAAAATAAGAAACGGTCTTCCGACAGGAGAGAAGATAAAAGAAAGGCTGGAATTAGATTCATGAGATATATTGAGACCTTACGAGAAGGCGAGCGGATTAACGAGATTTATTTGTGCAAGATGAAACAGTCCGCACTTACAAAAGCGGGAAAACCATATGATAATCTGGTGCTTCAGGATAAGACGGGAACACTGGATGCAAAAATATGGGACCCGGGCTCTGTAGGTATTGATGAATTTGATGCGCTTGACTATGTGGCGGTAACAGGTGATATTACAAGCTTTCAGGGAAATTTACAGCTGAGTGTGAAACGGGCAAGAAAGGTAGCAGAAGGGGAATATGATCCAAAAGACTATCTTCCGGTCAGTGAGAAAAATGTGGATGAGATGTATACAGAACTGTGTACACTGATTCAAGGTGTGGGCAATCCCTATTTGAACAGACTGCTAAAGAGCTTTTTTGTAGAGGATACAGAGTTTGTAAAACGGTTTAAGTTCCACTCTGCGGCAAAATCCGTACATCATGGTTTTGTGGGAGGCTTATTGGAGCACACATTAGGTGTGACGAAGAACTGTGAATATTTTGCAAAGGCATATCCGTTTTTAAATCATGATTTGCTGGTGAGTGCAGCGATTTTCCATGATATCGGAAAACTGGAGGAGCTTTCCGTCTTCCCGGAAAATGACTATACAGATGAAGGACAGTTACTTGGCCACATTATGATTGGTGCAGAGATGGTAGGAGAACGAATTCGCACGATTGAGGGGTTTCCAACACGTCTTGGAAATGAGTTAAAGCACTGCATTTTAGCACATCACGGTGAACTGGAATTTGGTTCACCGAAAAAACCGGCGTTGGCGGAGGCTTTAGCGCTTAGTTTTGCAGACAATATGGATGCAAAGATGGAAACCATCCGTGAGATTTTTGCGGGCACTCCGGAGAATAGTACAGATTGGTTGGGATATAATCGTTTGTTGGAGACCAATATTCGAAAAACGAGTAAGTAGAAATTAGATTTTAGCAGGCAGCTTCGTGTAACGGGGCTGCTTGTGTTCACTATGGAAGGAAATTGTATGCAGAAAAATGACATCATCGAATTGGAAATCGAGGATATGAGTGTAAACGGTGAGGGTATCGGAAAACATGAGGGAATGGCCTTTTTTGTCAAAGATGCCATTGTCGGTGATAAAATCCGCGCTCGTATCACAAAACTGAAAAAGACGTATGGCTACGCGAGAGTAGAGGAGATTATGGAAACCTCCGAAGATAGAACGCTACCGCGCTGCGAGTTACATAAACGCTGTGGAGGATGCCAGATTCAGGCGATGGATTATAAAGCACAGCTTGCATTTAAAGAGAAAAAAGTGAGGGAAAACCTGGTTCGACTTGGAAGTTTTTCTGAGGATGAAGTGGATGCTGTCATGGAACCAATTGTGGGGATGGACGAGCCATACCG
>CAMGET010000067.1 GCA_946055175.1 uncultured Roseburia sp. | reverse complement strand
TTATCTCATATAAAACAGCGATGACAATCATAAGCCCCGCCGTAATCTGGCTATAAGCACCATCCACCTGTTTTCCCATCACATCACAGATGGAGGTAAAAAGCAGACTCATGACAAAAATCAGCTTCATGTACAAAACCATATGAATCGTCAGTTTCCTTACCTTTCCGGTGCAGATTTGTACATCCAGGCCGTTCACCCGTTCCGGATAAAAGGCCAGTAGTGTTAATCCTGCATAAACCAGTGCCACCATAATGACATTCAGTAAGATAGCAACTGCACCGGCACCATAAAGCAGCCCGCAATACACCTGTAAGCCTATATAGATAAGTGTACACACAATTCCGACCGCTTCGCACAGCGCATTTCCCGTTGTCAAATCTTCTCGTCTCATGATTTCCCTCTTTTCTAACACAAAAATCACCACCTCTAGCATACAATACTTTTGCGATTGTTGAAAGTGTTTTTTTCTTGAATTTCTTTCATACTGTGCTATAATAAATTGAAACAATTAGAAAGGTATGGTTATGATACATGGAATCACTCATTATTCCGAGCAATTACCATTCGGAGCTTAATTTATATGAAACACAGGTTGCAATCAAGACAGTAAAAGACTTTTTCCAAAACCTGCTTGCAACACGTCTGAATCTGACACGTGTTTCCGCACCACTTTTTGTTGACAGTGCCTCCGGTCTCAACGATAACTTAAATGGCGTAGAGCGTCCTGTCAGCTTTGATATCAAATATCAACCGGAAAAGCATGCAGAAATTGTACATTCTCTTGCAAAATGGAAACGATATGCATTATACAAATACGGTTTTTCTTATGATGAGGGTATTTATACGGATATGAATGCCATTCGTCGCGATGAGGAAACAGACAATATTCATTCTATCTTCGTGGACCAGTGGGACTGGGAAAAGGTGATTGACAAGGAAGACCGTACCCTTGAGACCTTAAAAGATGTTGTAAAAACCGTTTACAAATGTCTTCGTAAAACAGAAAAATATATGTCCATTCAGTATGACTATATTGAAGAAATCCTGCCACATGATATTTTCTTTGTCACCACACAGGAACTGGCACATATGTTTCCGGATTATACACCAAAGGAGCGCGAATACTACATTGCCAAGACCAAAGGTGCCGTATGTATTATGCAGATTGGTGATACTTTAGAAAATGGGGAACGTCATGACGGACGTGCGCCGGACTATGATGACTGGGCATTAAACGCTGATATCATTGTATACTACCCTGTTTTGGATATTGCTTTAGAGCTCTCTTCCATGGGCATCCGCGTAGACAAAGAGGCTTTATTATCTCAGTTAGAGAAAGCAGGCTGCACAGAACGTGCAGAGCTTCCGTTCCAGAAATCAATTATAGACGGAACCCTTCCTTACACTATCGGTGGCGGAATCGGACAGTCCCGTATTTGTATGTTCTTCTTGCGTAAGGCCCATATCGGTGAAGTACAGTCTTCTCTTTGGCCTGACGAAACGGTTGAAGCTTGCAATAAGGCAGGAATTATGTTACTATAGTCCTACAAAAGGAGGTCGTAGTTACTATGGATATTGCAAATGTAAGTTCCGCATTAAATACGGTATCTTCTTATGATATCGGTACTTCCGTAAGCGGTGTATCACTGCAAGAATATGTTGGTGTTGCAATGCTTGATAAAACAATGGAGTTAAATGAGCAGCTAAATGCCTCTATGATTCAGGCATTGGAACGTTCGGTTACACCACATCTCGGGGGTAATATTGATTTATATGTTTAACGTTAATACATGTTACAAGGCATATAATTTAAAAAGCTGTGCAAAGCACAGCTTTTTTGTTTACATCGTTGCCTTTATGACATCACTCATCTCATAATGTCCTGCCGGCTTACCTGCCAAATATTTTGCAGCCTCAACTGCACCTTTTGCAAAAACAGCCTTTGAGTATGCGGTGTGTTTAAACTCAATCACCTCATCCTGTCCTGCAAAAATCACTTCATGCTCTCCAACAATGCTTCCTCCACGCACTGCAGAAATACCGATTTCGTACTTGTCTCTTTTTTGGCGTTCCTGACTGCGGTCATATTTGTATTCATAAGCATTGTCCAAAGCCTCGTTCATGGAATCTGCCAGTGCCAAAGCGGTTCCGCTCGGTGCATCCAGCTTCTGGTTGTGATGCTTTTCTACGATTTCCATGTCAAATCCTGCCGGAGCAAAAATCTGTGCAGCCTTCTTTAATAATTCCATTAAAGTGTTGATTCCAAGGGACATATTTGCAGAACGAAGGATAGCCACTTTTGCCGAAGCTTCCTTCACCTTTTCCAACTGCTCTTCGCTTAATCCTGTAGTACATAATACAACCGGAATCTGTTTTTCTACACTATATACTAATAAATCATCTACTGCTCCTGCATTGGAAAAATCAATAATTACATCTGCAGGCACATTGCATAAAGAGATGTTTGAAAATACAGGATAATCATTTTTAATGCCATCGTATACATCAATTCCTGCTACGATTTCAATCCCAGCATCTTCTTTACAGATACCGGTAATTACCTGTCCCATTTTTCCATTACATCCATGCATAATTGCTTTTATCATGATAGTTACTCCTCTTTTATCTAAGACTGTCAGTGTTTTCCTACTTCTATACAGTATACAAAAAAATCTGGCATCATTTTAAGCAAGCTTTAATCCATAAGCCTTCATAACATCTGCCATTTTTGCCGCATTTGCCTCTGTCATCTCTGTTAGAGGAGAACGAAGCGGTCCCACTTCGTAGCCCATGAGATTTAATGCTTTCTTGACCGGAATCGGGTTTACTTCACTAAATAATGCATCAACCAAATCCTGCGCTTCTAACTGTAACTTCATGGCAGTTGCCAGGTCTCCGTCAAAGAAGCTCTGACACATCGCATGAACCTTTGCCGGCGCAATATTCGACCATACAGAAATCACACCTTTCGCCCCAATGGAAAGTAACGGTACCACAATCGCATCTTCACCGGAATAAAGGTCAATTTTTCCATCTGTCAGATTCATAAGCTTGCACGCCTGCGCTACATTTCCGGTTGCTTCCTTGATTCCAACAATATTCGGTACATTTTTAAATAAAGCAGTAGCTGTCTCCGGCAAAATGTTGCAGCCGGTACGTCCCGGAACATTGTACATAATGATAGGAAGCTTGGTTTCTGCTGCAATTTCGGAATAATAACGGATCAAACCGCCCTGTGTTGCCTTGTTATAATATGGTGTAACTGCCAAAAGTCCGTCTGCACCTGCTTCTTCTGCTTCCTTTGAAAGGAAAATTGCTTCCCTTGTGCAGTTAGAACCGGAGCCTGCCACAACCGGAACACGATGCTTAGCGAAATCCACAGCAGCCTTGATAACCTTACTGTGTTCTTCCATCGTTAAAGTAGAGCTTTCACCGGTAGTTCCCGCGATAATGATACAATCGGTTCCTTCTGAAATCTGGAACTCAACCAATTCCTCTAACTTGTCATAATTTACTTCTTCATTGTTCTTCATTGGTGTAACAATTGCAACACCAGCACCTTTAAAAATTGCCATGCCGTTTCCTCCTCGCATCTGTGTGTTTAAGCATACAAAATAACCAGCTCCTGAAAGAGCTGGTCGAAAAATTCTAATATACACAACCTAAGGCTGTAATAATAATATATGAAACCGATAGCTCCCCATCTAAAAGATGACAGTCATAAGATTCTTCATCTCATGCCCAAGTAACACAATTACAGGTATGTGCCCTTTCGGCGTTCTCCCCTTTCACAAATCTTCCTCTGCCCCTGTGGCATCTGACCTGTTACTGATAAATCACGCGACCTCTATCAACTATTTAGTTTCATAAAGCATAGCATTAACTTTTTCCCTTGTCAATGCTAATCCTCCAAAAACTCAATTTTACTTACAGAAACCTCGTAAGCAACCCTCTTTTCCGACTCCCAATCAGACAGTTTTTTTACATACTCACGGCTCTGGATTCTTCCCCATACCAATATATGACCGCCAACCTCAAATCCGGATGCAAAACGCGCATTTCTCCCCCAACAAATACACGGAATATAATCGGACTTTCCATAGGACCGGTTTACGGCAATCAGCAAATCCGCAATTTCTCTGCCTAACGGTGTTTTGCGGTAAATCGGTTCCTTACAAATATAGCCATCCAGGAAAATCTGATTGCTTTTTACATCATCTGTTGTTTCCTCTAAAAATTCGAGTTCTCTTACAAAAACAGACAATACCAGCCGGTTTTTCTTTTCCTCATGGCGGTTAAACGAACGGAACTGGCCGGTTACATAAATGATCTGCCCTCTATAGTCCGCATTGACATCAATCAGCCTCTCGGAAATCATGAGTGGTATGTAATCCATAAAATTGCTGAGACGATTTACGGCTACATCTACCATATAAAAACCTTCCCCATACACCTCGTGACTGAACCGGAAATCCGAAACGATTTCTCCTACTATAGATACCTGGTTGTTTTCAAAAATTTTAT
This sequence comes from uncultured Roseburia sp., assembly GCA_946055175.1. Taxonomy (GTDB): domain Bacteria; phylum Bacillota; class Clostridia; order Lachnospirales; family Lachnospiraceae; genus Roseburia. The sequence continues at coordinate 2,356 of CAMGET010000067.1, read as the reverse complement.
CTGACATGAATACTTTTCTCCCTTCCTCTTATCGCATCCCCTTGGCGACCTGTTTGACAGGTATATTTTTACCACGGGTGACACAACATTTTTTCGTGTTTCGTGTCGATAACCAAATTTTGCTTTTTGTCGAACTTTGTATCTTGTAAAATCGGGAAAATGTGTTAAAATAGGCTAGTTGAGCAACAATAGTTTGTTTTAATAAGAAATGAGGACATTTATGAAAACAAAACGTGAAGATGTACGTAACATAGCAATCATTGCTCATGTTGACCATGGTAAAACGACTCTGGTCGATGAGCTTTTAAAGCAAAGTGGTGTATTCCGTGAGAATCAGGAAGTGCAGGAACGTGTCATGGACTCTAATGATATCGAGCGTGAACGTGGTATCACAATTCTCTCTAAGAATACAGCCATCACTTATAAAGGAGTAAAGATTAACATTATCGATACTCCGGGACATGCAGACTTCGGCGGTGAAGTAGAACGTGTTCTTAAAATGGTAAATGGTGTTATTTTGGTAGTTGACGCTTTTGAAGGCGTTATGCCACAGACAAAATTCGTGTTAATGAAAGCTTTGGAATTAAACCTTCCGGTTATCGTCTGTGTCAATAAAATTGACCGTCCGGAAGCACGTCCAAACGAAGTAGTTGACGAAGTGTTGGAATTATTTATGGATCTGGATGCTTCTGACGAACAGTTAGACTGTCCATTCCTGTTTGCTTCTGCAAGAGACGGATATGCGGTTCGTGAAATCTTAGATTTAGTAAACGGCGGCAAAGATATGGTTCCTTTATTTGAAACCATCCTCGACTACATCCCGGCACCGGAAGGCGACCCGGAAGCCCCGACACAGGTACTCATCAGCACCATCGACTACAATGAATATGTCGGTCGTATCGGTGTAGGAAAAGTAGACAACGGTGTTATCAAGGTAAATCAGGACGCTGTTGTGGTGAATCATCATGACCCTGACAAGCAGAAAAAAGTCCGTATCAGCAAGCTGTACGAGTTTGATGGTTTAAATAAGGTAGAAGTTACGGAAGCCGGCATTGGTTCTATCGTAGCTATCTCCGGTATTTCCGACATCCACATCGGTGATACCATCTGTTCCGTAGAAAATCCGGTTGCCATCCCGTTCCAGAAGATTTCGGAGCCAACCCTTTCTATGAACTTTATTGTAAATGACAGCCCATTAGCCGGTCAGGAAGGAAAATATGTTACCTCCCGCCACTTAAGAGATCGTCTGTTCCGTGAATTAAACACCGACGTGTCACTTCGTGTCGAAGAAACCGATAGCCCGGACAGCTATAAGGTTTCCGGACGTGGTGAGTTACATTTATCTGTATTAATTGAGAACATGCGTCGTGAAGGCTATGAATTCGCAGTAAGTAAGGCAGAAGTTTTATACCATACCGATGAAAATGGCAAAAAAATGGAGCCTATGGAAATTGCATATGTCGATGTTCCGGATGAATTTACCGGAACTGTTATTGATAAATTAAGCCAGAGAAAAGGTGAACTGGTTAATATGAAACCGATTACCGGCGGCTACACCCGTTTGGAATTCAACATTCCATCCCGTGGCTTAATCGGTTATCGTGGAGAATTTTTAACGGATACAAAAGGAAATGGTATCATCAATACCATTTTCAATGGCTATGACTACTACCGCGGTGACATCTCTTACCGGAAACTTGGTTCCTTAATTGCTTACGAATCCGGCGAATCTGTCACATACGGATTATTCTCTGCACAGGACCGTGGAACGTTATTTATCGGTCCTGGTCAGAAAGTATATGCAGGTATGGTAATCGGTTCCTGCTCAAGAAACGAAGACATTGAGTTAAACGTATGTAAAAAGAAGCACCTGACCAACACCCGTTCCTCTTCCGCAGATGAAGCATTAACCCTTGTTCCGCCAAGAATTTTAAGTTTGGAACAGGCATTAGACTTCATCGACGTAGATGAATTGTTGGAGGTTACCCCATCCAGTCTTCGTATCAGAAAACGTATCTTAGATCCTACTTTAAGAAAACGTGCGAATATGAAGAAATAGATATTTAGTTCACTAAATTATTTTGACATAACGTAGTTGCACAATAAGAAAGAGTATCCCTTATTTTTAGATGCGACTATACATGTATAAGAAACTCTATCATTCCTATAGATAAGTTTTTGAAAGCTTACGCGCCGCGTCGTAGCGGAGTCCATTCCGCACGATGCTAATTATGACCTCCTGTCATAATTGCGCTGACTTTGTAATAGGAATGAAGAGTTTCTAATACATTCCAAAACGCATTTAAAAATAAGGGATACTCTTTCTTATTGCAACCTACTTCATGAAAATAATTTA
>CAMGET010000066.1 GCA_946055175.1 uncultured Roseburia sp. | reverse complement strand
ATAATCGGACTTCTTTTTGCCTATGTGGATGTCTACGTAAAGGTGAAAAATAAGGTGGTCGGAAAACTTTTTAATATTGTTTCGCTGCTCCCGGTGGTTTCACCACCGTTTGTATTGTCTTTGTCGACAATTATGCTGTTTGGCCGTAGTGGTATCATAACCCGGTCACTTTTACATATTTATGATTCAAACGTGTATGGTTTAAAGGGAATTGTTGTTGTACAGACCCTTACATTTTTTCCGGTATGCTACCTGATGCTTAAGGGACTTCTCAAGAACATTGATCCGTCCTTAGAGGAGGCAGCCCGTGATATCGGGGCATCCAGAATGAAGGTATTTACAACGGTTACCCTGCCGCTTCTTCTGCCGGGACTGGGAAATGCATTCCTTGTAACTTTTATTGAATCCGTGGCAGACTTTGCAAATCCTATGCTGATTGGCGGCGATTACGATACGTTGGCTACCACAATTTATTTGCAGGTGACCGGCTCCTATGATTCCACCGGAGCTGCTGCCATGTCTGTGGTTCTGCTGTCACTGACACTGGTATTGTTCTTCATTCAGAAATATTATTTGGAGAGGAAGACAGCAGCGACACTGACAGGAAAAGCATCGAGAGCACGTATGCTGATTGAGGACAAGAGCGTAACGATTCCTCTCACGGTGTTCTGCTCCCTGATTGCGTTGTTTGTCATTATCATGTATGTCATGATTCCGTTCGGAGCGTTGTTCAAACTGTGGGGACGTGATTATACCCTGACCTTCAAGTGGTTTGAATATTTGTTTAAATACAGTGGTTTGAAGGCATTTAAGGATTCCTTCCTGCTGTCAGTGATTGCGGCGCCGATTACGGCTCTGCTTTCCATGGTGATTTCTTATCTGGTGGTAAAGAAAAAGTTCAAATCCAAGGGCTTTATCGAGTTTGTTTCGATGTTGGCGATGGCAGTTCCCGGAACGGTTCTTGGTATTGGATATATCAGAGGATACGCGAACGGTATCTTCCACAGTGGTATCATGAGCGGTCTCTACGGTACAGGAGCGATACTGATTATCGTCTTTATCGTACGAAGCCTTCCTGTGGGAACCAGAAGCGGTATCTCGGCATTGCGCCAGATTGATAAGTCGATTGAAGAGTCCGCGTATGACCTGGGAGCAGGAAGCGGAAGAGTCTTTACGACGGTTACCCTGCCGCTTATCAAGGATTCATTCTTCAGCGGTCTGGTTACTTCGTTTGTGCGAAGCATTACGGCAATCAGTGCCATTATTCTGTTAGTGACACCGCAGTTCCTGCTGATTACCTGCCAGATTAACGAATTCGCAGAAAAGGGATATTACGGTGTAGCATGTGCGTATGCAACCATTCTGATTGCAATCGTATATCTGTCGGTTCTGCTGATGAATTTGTTTATCCGGTTCTTCGGCACCAGTAAAAAGATAAAGGAGGAAAAATAATATGTTGACAGAATCCAAGGGCATTCGGTTAGAGCATATTTCAAAAATATATCAGGACCCGAAAACGGGAAAGGATTTCAAGGCAGTCAACGATGCCAATCTGGTGATTGAGCCGGGCAGTTTTGTGACACTGCTTGGACCTTCCGGTTGCGGTAAGACAACAACACTTCGTATGATTGCAGGCTTTGAGAGCCCGGACGAGGGAGAAATCTATCTGGGGAATGAAGCAATTAATGAATTGACCCCGAATAAGCGTGACACGGCGATGGTGTTCCAGAGCTATGCATTGTTTCCACATTATAATGTTTTTGACAATGTGGCTTACGGACTGAAGCTGCGCAAGATGGATAAGGATGTTATTCGAAAAAAGGTGATGGATATTCTGGATTTGGTAGAACTTAGCGGTATGGAGGGGCGTATGACGAATCAGCTTTCCGGCGGCCAGCAGCAGCGTGTCGCTCTGGCAAGGGCGCTTGTGGTAGAGCCTAGCGTACTCCTTTTCGATGAGCCCCTATCCAATCTGGATGCGAAGCTGCGTGTGTCAATGCGTACCGAGATTCGTAATATTCAGCAACGCGTCGGAATCACGGCTGTCTATGTCACACATGACCAGAGTGAGGCAATGGCACTTTCCGACCAGATTATCATTATGAACAAGGGTGTTGTTACCCAGATTGGTACACCACAGGAGATTTATTATCATCCGGCAGATGAATTCGTTGCGGATTTCATCGGTGAGGCGAATTTCCTGAAAGGCGAGCTTGTGAGCAAGGATGGGGAAAACGGTGAACTCGATATTAGCGGCTGCAGAATTTCGGTGGAAAATGCGGGAAGCTTTACTGTGGGCAATACCTATACGGTAGTTTTAAGACCTGAGTCGGCAGTGCTTGCGGATGAGGGACAGCTGCCTTGTAAGGTAGTGATGAGCTGCTTCATGGGTTCCTACCAGAACTATCATGTGACGGTTGGGGATACGCTGGTAAAGATTACGGATTTCAACCCAAAGCATAAGAAAATTTATCGTGTGGGTGATATGGCATATGTGAAATTCGATGCATGTGACATTCATATTATCTAGGCTTACACGGATTGACAGGTGAGGAGAAGAGATTATGCAAGCATATATAATGGAACAGTTGCCGTATTTGATTCGGATTGTGCTTGCCTGTATCTGCGGGGGAATTATCGGAATTGAACGTCAGCAGCGGACTAAGGTGGCAGGCACCAGAACACATATGATGATTGCGCTGGCAGCGGCACTTATGATGATTATTTCCAAACATGGCTTTTTTGATGTACTTGGACAGCCGGGAGTATCTTATGATGTTTCCCGTGTAGCGGCGGGAATCATTACCGGAATCGGTATCCTTGGCGGCGGTATTATTTTTACCGGAAAGCAGGGGTACGTCAGCGGTATGACAACGGCGGCAGGCGTCTGGGTTACGGTGGGAATCGGCATGGCGGCAGGAGCGGGTATGTATGCGTTAAGCATGATAACAACGCTTCTGGTGCTGCTTATCCAGATGGTATTCCATAAGAATCTGCGGATTGTGAAACAGGCGACGAGAGCACAGATTGTATTCCGGGTGGCAAATGAAAAGAGTGCTTTTGAAACAATAACGAAAGAACTTGAACAGTACAGTATCTGTATGCATCAGTTCAAATGGGAGCGGAAGGGGAAAAATGAGTTCCAAATCCGCTGCCAGGTGGTAATTCCTGCAAATTACAGCAGAGAAGAAATTGTGGGGATTTTTACCGGGATTACAGAGGTAGAAGCATTCGAGGTAATATCTTGACTTTCCCATTTTTCCGTGTTAATCTTAAAAAAGCGTAAAACAACAAACACGAGGAAAAAGAGAGTACATTTGTTTAAACTTTACAGAGAGGTTTCCCGGTTGTCACAAGCAATAGTTTTTGCGGAAGGGACAGCATGTGCTGAGAGGAAATGAGCAAGGACAGATGGAAGATGGCTTTGGAGTGGCAGGACTGAACCGGTGAGGATAAGTTCTGACGGGACCGCCTGTTATAGCGGAAGATGTTAAGAGGAATACTGTTCAGCAGACAGACACTTGCTGTCTGGATGCGTAAGAAAGTGATTCAAGTGGTGATTTCTGCTTCGCGAAGCGAATTTGCATGCAGAAATCACATGTTACTGGTCACATGTGAGCAGTAACATTGACACCTGTTAAGGCGCATGTCGTGAGGCATGGGCGAAGAGAAGTGGTAACACGAGATACTGGTATCCCGTCTTCTTAAAGAGATTTAAGAAGACGGGATTTTCTGCGTTTATAGAGCAGGACAAGAACGAAAGGGAGGACTCATTATGAGCAATAAAGGAAAATTTTATATGACAACAGCGATTGCCTACACATCAGGCAAACCGCACATTGGAAACACCTATGAAATCGTACTTGCAGATGCCATTGCAAGATACAAAAAAGCAGAGGGCTATGACGTATACTTCCAGACCGGAACAGACGAACACGGTCAGAAGATTCAGGAAAAGGCAGAAGCCGCAGGCATCACACCAAAGCAGTATGTAGATGAAGTAGCCGGTGAGGTAAAGAGAATCTGGGATTTGATGAACACAGACTATGACAACTTTGTCCGTACAACCGATGAAGACCATGAAAAATGTGTAAAGAAGATTTTCAAAAAATTATATGATCAGGGCGATATCTACAAAGGCGCTTACGAAGGACTTTACTGTACACCGTGTGAATCCTTCTGGACAGAGTCCCAGTTGGTAGACGGTAAGTGTCCGGACTGCGGACGTGAAGTAAAACCGGCAAAGGAAGAAGCTTATTTCTTTAAGATGAGCAAATATGCAGACCGTTTAATCGAGCATATCAACACCCATCCGGATTTCATTCAACCGGTATCCCGTAAAAACGAGATGATGAACAACTTCCTCTTACCGGGCTTACAGGACCTTTGTGTATCCAGAACCTCCTTTAGCTGGGGAATTCCGGTAGACTTTGACCCAAAGCACGTGGTTTATGTATGGCTTGATGCTCTTACCAACTATATCACAAAAATCGGCTATGACCCGGATGGCTCCAGTGAGTTATTTGAGAAAAACTGGCCGGCGGACTTACACTTAATCGGAAAGGACATCGTCCGTTTCCATACCATTTACTGGCCAATCTTTTTGATGGCATTAGACCTGCCGCTGCCAAAGCAGGTATTTGGACACCCATGGTTACTGCAGGGCGGCGATAAGATGAGTAAGTCAAAGGGAAATGTCATTTATGCCGATGATATGGTAGATTTATTCGGCGTGGATGCTACCCGTTACTTCGTACTGCACGAGATGCCGTTTGAAAACGATGGTATCATCACCTGGGAACTGGTCGTAGAGCGATTCAATTCAGACCTTGCCAATATTTTAGGAAACCTTGTAAACCGTACCATCTCCATGAGCAATAAATACTTTGATGGCGTGGTAAAAAGCACAGGCGTAACAGATGCTGTGGATGAGGACTTAAAAGCAGTCGTAACCGGAACCAGAGCAAAAGTAGAAGAGAAGATGGAAAAGCTTCGTGTAGCAGATGCGATTACAGTTGTCTTTGATTTGTTCAGACGCTGCAACAAATACATCGACGAGACCACACCCTGGACGCTTGCAAAAGACGAAGCCAGCAAAGACCGTCTGGCAGAAGTGTTATATAACTTAACCGAATCCATTACCATAGGTGCAAGCTTACTTCACAGCTTCCTGCCGGAAACCGCAGAGCGTATTGTGGATCAGCTTCACACAAGCTTACGTGAGTTTGATGATGTGGACAAATTCGGTTTATACGAAAGCGGAACTAAGGTAACCGAGACACCGGAAATCTTATTTGCCCGTCTGGATATAAAAGAGATTATGCCGAAGGTAGAAGCCATTCAGGCTGCCCAGAAGGCGGAGTTTGAAGCAGAGCAGAAAAAACTAGCCGGTGGGGCAGATGCAGATACAAAAGCAGAGGAGGCAGCAATCGATATCGAAGCCAAGGAAGAAATCACATACGAAGACTTCATGAAAATGCAGTTCCAGGTCGGAGAAATCATTGCCTGCGAAGCGGTAGAAAAATCCAAAAAACTTCTGTGTTCTCAGGTGAAAATCGGAAGCCAGGTAAAACAGATTGTTTCCGGCATCCGCAAAGACTACTCACCGGAAGAAATGGTGGGCAAGAAGGTCATGGTTTTAGTAAACTTAAAACCGGCAAAATTAGCAGGCGTTTTGTCTGAAGGTATGTTGCTATGCGCCGAAGATGAAAACGGCGAATTGGCATTAATGGTACCGGAAAAGAAGATGCCAAGCGGAGCGGAAATCTGCTAATGAAATAGTCTGCAAAAGAAAAGGTGGCAGGGATGAAGGATAGGAAAGTCATGAAAACAACCGGATATATGGTGGGGTGTCTGATTGCGGCAATCGCAATCGGCACACTGCTTATGATTGCAGTATACCTTTTGCCGGTAGATCCAATGAGAGAGCATGTAAGAGAATCGATTTCTATGGATGAGGATAGGGCAGACCAAACGCAGTGGGCACCGGGATTCGTTTATTCTATTACAGATAACTTTACTGATTCGATTATGATAAATAATGCGATTTTCCGGGGAACCGGTTCTGTAGTGGAAGATGCAATGATGAATCCGTATACCAGATATGAGGAATCCATGACCGGCTCATTAGTAGAAGAATTACTTACGGATGAGCAGAAGGTTTCCGCAATCATCAACTATCCGCGTTACTGGCATGGATACTTAATTTGGCTGAAACCGGCTTTGCTGCTGTTTAGTCTTTCCTCTGTTAAAACCATAAATGCCTTTATGCAGTTGTTTTTACTGGTTGCAGTGATGCTACAATTAGCAAAAAAGCTGGGAAATCAATATGCTTTTGCCTTTGTGCCAACGGTATGTGTACTAAATCCGATTACAATCGGAATGTGTTTTCAATATTCGGCTATTTATTATATGATGCTGCTTGCTATGCTGGCCGTCTTAAAATGGTATGGTCCCCATAATGCGGACAAATGCTGGAAACTTTTTCTATGGATTGGAATTGTAACCGCATATTTTGATTTCCTGACCTATCCGATGGTTGGACTTGGAGTACCACTGATTTTAATTTTAATGATAGGCGGTTTTACGTTGAAAAAGAGTATCATTGAAATGATAAAAAATTCCATGTCGTGGGGAACCGGATACGCCGGAATGTGGAGTGGAAAATGGCTGATTTCTTACCTTTTGACCGGTGAGAATACGTTTTCAGATGCAATGGAGATGGCAAATTACCGCATGACCGGAGAATTGGACGGAGCAAAATCTTCCGAAGGCTGGCTTATGGAAGCAATATATGCAATTCGGGGAAACTTAAGTGCACTTAACAATGCACCTATCTGGTTTATGATAGCAGTTATTGTAGTGGTTATGATTGTTTTATTCGCGCGAAAACGATATAAGATAGTAATTACACAAAAGGTAATACCACT
>CAMGET010000065.1 GCA_946055175.1 uncultured Roseburia sp. | reverse complement strand
GGATACTTAACACGTGATCCACGTATGAAAGAACGTAAGAAATACGGTCTCAAAGCAGCTCGTAGAGCACCGCAGTTTAGCAAACGTTAATATTTTTGCAGGACTATCTATTATCAAAGTATTTTTGTCCCGGAGGCCGATGGCTTCCGGGATTTTTACACAATCAGAGTCAAATTACAGAAACAAATCAAGAAAAGTCAAATTAAGTCCGTAAGGTTTTGACCTTAATTACGGAAACAATTCAAAAAATCATTATAAGTATCCGTAAAAAAGGAAAAAATAAGGATGCTTATCAAGCATTTCAGTGGTATCCGATAGGTTTTTATGCTAAAGAAACGGATACAAATTCCCATAAGTTAAAAATGAACCGTAAATAGTCTGTAAAAGATACGGAACAAAATCAAAAAATCTTAAATTGTATCCGTATTTTTCTTATATATCAATAGGAAAGGACGTAGAAATATGCATGGATTAAAGAAAATGTTAGTAGAGGAAGAAGCAAGATTAAGGACGACTGCGGAGCAAACCAAAGAACAATTAAAAACTGCACCGGAAGGAATACTTCGGGTTTCAAAATGTAACAATCAGGTTCAATATTATCAGAGCATACCGGGTGTTACGAAAAAAAAATGGAAAATATATTTCAAAATCTGAAGTTGAATTGGCTAAACAATTGGCACAGAAAACGTACAACGAAAGAGTTTTAAAACTTGTAAGTAGACGCCTTAAACAGATTGAGTGCATTAATAGAGAATTTGAGGACGATGAAGTAGAAGAGTTGTTTCAAAGAGAATCACTTGAACGTCAGGCATTAATTAATCCCGTAGAACCGACATGGAAACAGTTGGTATCTGAGTGGGAGAAAGAAGAATATCAAGGAAAAGAGGTTGATGAAAATTTTCCGGAAATTTATGCAGAGCGGGGAGAACGGGTGAAATCCAAGTCAGAAAAAATCCTTGCAGATTATTTTTATAGAAACCAGATACCTTACAAGTATGAGAAACCTATCTACTTGAAGGGATATGGAATTATCTATCCGGATTTTACATTTATATCTAAAAAAACTCTTAAACCAATCTATTGGGAACACGAGGGTATGATGGATGATCCTCTTTATGCAAGAAGAGCAGTTAGCAAAATTGCTCTCTACCAGAAAAACGGAATTTTTCCCGGAGAGAGTCTGATTTTAACTTTTGAGACAGAAAAGAAAATATTGAATACAACGGAGATAGAAATGCTTGTAAGGAGATATATTTTGTAAGTTAGAGAATTGGAAAACTTTATCAAATTAAATCAATAAACCTATTGACAAGGTAGGTTGATAATGCTATTATCTCTTCAACGAAGAAAAATCGTAGAGATTAGTTGGAGGTAAAACATGACTACCTATTTTGTAAAACTTAGAAATAAAATCATGTGTTGTTGTCGAATGCAGTACTCCTGGGCAGATTTTATGGCCGGATGCTTTGACGCGCACTGTTTGCATCCGTATAGATACTTGTAACATATGAGTAGATTGCCATTTGCCCGGGAGCTAAGAATACGCACCCGGTATTTTTTTGCTTAAAAAAGCCGGAAAAATATTACATACAAAAATAAAATGAAAAAAGAAAAGAGGAAACATATTATGAGCGAATACAGATTTGAAACACTTCAGTTACACGTAGGACAGGAACAGCCGGACCCGGCAACCGATGCAAGAGCCGTACCGATTTATCAGACCACTTCTTATGTATTCCGTGACTCTGCACATGCAGCAGCACGTTTTGGCCTGGCTGATGCAGGAAATATTTACGGCAGATTGACCAATACCACGCAGGATGTGTTAGAAAAAAGAATTGCAGCATTAGAAGGCGGTGTGGCTGCACTTGCACTTGCATCCGGTGCAGCAGCAATTGCTTACACGGTACAGGCATTAGCAGAGGCCGGCGAGCATATAGTAGCACAGAAAACCATTTATGGTGGAAGCTATAATTTACTGGCGCATACTCTTCCACGGCAGGGAATTACCACTACTTTTGTGGATGCCCACAATTTAGAGGAAGTGGAAGGAGCGATTCAGGAAAATACAAAAGCCATCTATTTAGAGACTTTGGGAAATCCAAACAGTGATATCCCGGATATTGATGCAATTGCAGAAATTGCACATAAGCACGGATTGCCGCTTGTTATTGATAATACCTTTGGTACACCGTATCTGATTCGCCCGATTGAGCATGGTGCAGATATCGTGGTTCATTCCGCAACAAAGTTTATCGGAGGTCATGGAACGACTCTTGGCGGAATCATCGTGGATTCCGGAAAGTTTGACTGGAAAGCAAGCGGAAGATATCCGGCAATTTCCGAAGCAAACCCGAGCTATCATGGAGTATCCTTTGTGGATGCAGCAGGACCGGCAGCCTTTGTTACCTATGTGAGAGCCATTCTTTTACGTGACACGGGAGCAACGATTTCACCTTTCAATGCATTCCTTTTGTTACAGGGAGTAGAGACACTTTCCTTAAGACTGGATCGTCACGCAGAGAATACCAAGAAGGTCGTAGAGTATCTCACCAAGCATCCGCTGGTAGAGCATGTGAATCATCCGTCTCTGCCGGAACACCCGGACCATGCACTTTATGAAAAATATTTTCCGAATGGCGGTGCAAGTATTTTTACCTTTGAGATTAAGGGTGGACAAAAGGAGGCACATGCTTTTATTGATCACTTAGAACTTTTCTCACTTCTTGCAAATGTGGCAGATGTGAAAAGTCTGGTGATTCATCCGGCAACAACCACACATTCTCAATTGTCCGAAGAAGAACTTGCTGACCAGGGAATTAAGCAAAACACCATTCGCTTATCCATCGGTACAGAGCATATCGATGACATCATTGAAGATTTGGAGCGTGGTTTTGCAGCTTTAAAATAAAATAAGAAAGGAAGGAGGAAACAGTTACGGACTGGTCACTTATAGAACAATATTTGCCGCTGTATCAGAAAGCAGCCATACTAACGATACGCTTAGGAATTCTGGGAATTGTTTTCTCCATACTAATAGGGCTGATTTGTTCCTTCGCATTATACTATCAGATACCGATAGTAAAGAGAATCGTAGCTATTTATATTGAAATCAGTAGAAATACGCCATTGCTGGTGCAGCTGTTTTTTATCTATTACGGGCTTCCGAAAATAGGAATCCCCACAAACGCAGAAATCTGTGGTATTGCAGGGCTTTCTTTTCTGGGCGGAAGCTATATGTCAGAAGCCTTCCGAAGCGGCCTTGAAGCAGTAGATAAGGTGCAGTTGGAAAGTGCACAAAGTCTTGGCATGAATCGTTTTCAGACAATGCGGTATGTGATACTGCCGCAGGCCGTTTCCATCAGTATTCCGGCATTTATGGCAAATGTCATATTTTTGTTGAAAGAAACCAGTGTCTTTAGCGCTGTCAGCCTGATGGATCTGATGTTTACGACAAAAGATCTGATTGGCTTATATTATAAGACGACGGAAAGTCTATTCCTTTTGGTGGTATTTTATCTGATTATTTTACTGCCGATTTCAATCTTTGGCAGTTTGCTGGAAAGGCGGGTACGATATGCCGGATTTGGGGATTGAAGTATTACTGAAAGGAAACAATCTGATGCGGCTTCTTGCCGGATTAGGAGTGGCATTAAAAATCAGCCTGATTGCAATTGGGCTAAGCATTCTATTGGGAATTTTGATTGGAATGCTTGTAAACGGGAAGAATCCCATTATAAAAGGAATCTACAGAGTATATTTAGAATTCATTCGGATTATGCCGCAACTGGTTTTACTGTTTCTCGTATATTTTGGAACGACGAGAGCTTTTGGTTGGGATTTATCCGGAGAAACGGCAGCTGTTTTTGTATTTACCCTATGGGGAACGGCAGAAATGAGTGATTTGGTAAGAGGTGCACTCATCAGTATCCCAAAGCATCAGTATGAAAGCAGTGAAGCTTTAGGATTACACAGGAGCCAGCCCTATTTTTACGTGATTATTCCACAGACAGTGAGAAGACTACTTCCTTTGTCCATCAATTTAATCACGCGTATGATAAAAACCACCAGTCTGATTCTGATGATTGGGGTTGTGGAGGTGCTAAAGGTAGCACAACAGATTATTGAAGCAAACCGGATGTCGAGTCCGAACGCAGCATTTGGAATCTATTTAACGGTATTTCTTTTATACTTTATTGCCTGCTGGCCAATCAGCCGGCTGGCAGCCTATCTGGAAAAGAGGTGGAGGTGAGCTTTTGGCAGAGGAATTACTTACAATTGAACATCTGACAAAACAGTATGGAGAAAATGTCATTTTAGATGATGTGAGTTTGACGGTTCACAAGGGCGAAGTGATTGTGGTGGTTGGCTCCAGCGGCTGTGGAAAGAGTACGCTGCTTCGATGTATCAATGCCTTAGAATCCATACAGGGTGGAGAGATTTGCCTTCGGGGTGAAAAAATAGAGCAGGAGGGCAAAAATATCACAGTACTCCGTCAAAAAATCGGCATGGTATTTCAATGCTATGAGCTGTTTCCGCATCTGACCGTACTGAATAACATCTTACTGGCACCGGTGAAGGTACAGAAAAGAAGAGAGGAAGAAGTAAAGGCAGAAGCGTTCGAACTATTAAAACGTGTAGGCCTGGAGGATAAAGCAAATAGCTATCCGAGACAGCTTTCCGGCGGACAGAAACAACGAATTGCGATTGTGCGTGCATTGTGTATGCATCCGGAAATTTTACTGTTTGATGAAGTGACCGCAGCATTGGATCCGGAAATGGTCCGTGAGGTGCTGGATGTGATTTTAGAACTGGCCGAACAGGGACGTACCATGATTATTGTGACACACGAGATGCAGTTCGCAAAAGCGGTGGCTGACCGGATTATTTTTATCGATGATGGAAAAATCATTGAGAATTCCAAACCGGAACAATTTTTTTCCCATCCGGAAACGGAGCGGGCAAAGCAGTTTTTAAATATGTTTGAATATAAAAGGAAATAAAGAGGAAAAGAGGAGAGATTATGATGAAGAGATTAGGAAAAAGATTGGCAGTAGCATGGATGATTGTATTTACTATTTTGGCGGCAGCATGCGGCAGTAAGGGAACGGGTGCATCCGGCAGCGATACGGTTTACCGCAGTTTAGAGGAAATTAAAGAGAGCGGTGTCATCAATATTGGTGTATTTTCCGATAAGAACCCATTTGGATATGTAGATGAAAACGGAGAATACCAAGGCTATGATGTTTACTTTGCAAACCGTATCGGAGAGGATTTGGGCGTTGAAATTAATTATGTGTCTACAGAAGCAGCAAATCGTATCGAGTACTTACAGACAGGAAAAGTAGATATTATTCTTGCCAACTTTACCGTGACAGAGGAACGTGCCGAAGAAGTAGACTTTGCATTGCCATACATGAATGTTGCTCTGGGTGTGGTATCAAAGGATGACCATGTGATTGAAAGCCTGGATGATATTGGGACAGACGAGGAGATTATCGTCATTTCCGGAACAACCGCAGAAACTTATCTTGTGAAAAATTATCCGGATATCAAGCTTCAGAAATATGATTCCTACGCAAATGCCAAGAATGCATTTGAAAACGGAAACGGAGTTGCCTGGGCAAACGATAATACAGAGGTTATCGCATTTGCATTACAAAATACCGGTTACACGGTAGGAATTCCATCTCTTGGAAGTCAGGATACGATTGCACCGGCTGTTTCAAAAGGAAATGAGAGCTTATTGAATTGGCTCAATGAGGAAATCAAGGTATTGGGCGAGGAGCAGTTTTTCCATGCAGCCTATGAAGCAACTTTGGCTGATACCTACGGGCTTGATTATGAAGAAAGTCTGGTTGTAGAAGGCGGAGTTACAAAATAGGAAGTAAATAATGCAAATTTGCGGGAAACGATAATGTTTCCCGTATTTTGCTGTAAATAAGGGAGGATATGATGAAGGCACTAATAGCGATGAGCGGCGGCGTGGACAGTAGTGTTGCTGCGAAGCTGATGATAGAGGAAGGATATGAGTGCATAGGATGTACGATGAAATTATTTCATAATGAGGATGCGGGAATTCCGAAAGAGCACACCTGCTGTTCTCTGGATGATGTGGAGGATGCCCGCATGGTAGCCTATTCACTTGGCATGCCGCATTATGTGTTTAATTTCAGTGAGGATTTCAAAGAAAAAATTATTGAAAAATTTGTATGTAGTTATGAAGCAGGACTCACACCGAATCCCTGCATCGATTGTAACCGGTATATGAAATTTGACAAGCTTTATGAACGGGCGAAACTGTTGAACTGTGAATATGTCGTGACCGGTCACTATGCCAGAATTGAATATGATATCGAGACAAAAAAATATTTGCTGAAAAAAGCAGTGGATGATACGAAGGACCAGAGCTATGTGCTCTATACCATGACTCAGGACCAGTTAGCGCATACGAAGTATCCCCTGGGTGGATTGACCAAAGTAGAAACCCGTGCAATTGCAGAAAAAAACGGATTTGTGAATGCACATAAGGCGGACAGCCAGGATATCTGCTTTGTACCAAACGGAGATTATGCAGCAGTGATTGAGCAGCATCGGGGAACGCCATGTGAGGAAGGAAATTTCGTAGATAAAGACGGGAAGGTACTGGGCAGGCATAAAGGAATCATCCGTTATACCGTTGGACAGCGGAAAAATCTTGGGATTTCTTTTGCAAAGCCGATGTATGTGTGTGAAATCCGACCGGAAGATAATACCGTGGTGCTAGGAGAAGCAGAGGAGTTGCTTTCCACGGAGATGGACGTAAGTGATGTCAACTGGATTTCAGGAACTGCACCGACGGAGTCTTTTCGTTGCAAGGTAAAGATTCGTTATCGCAAGTCGGAGGAATGGGCGACGGTCATACCGGTTTCTGAGCAGAAGATACATGTCGTTTTTGATGAACCGCAGCGTGCCATTACACCGGGGCAGGCGGCAGTACTATATGATGGAGATGTGGTGCTGGGCGGAGGGGTAATTGAGAAATAGGTATTT
>CAMGET010000064.1 GCA_946055175.1 uncultured Roseburia sp. | reverse complement strand
CCTTTTTATGGTATCTTTTTTTGCCGGATTATCAAGAAGTTTTCCATCCTCATCAAATCGTGAACCATGGCAGGGGCAATCAAAACTATGGGTATCCGGATTCCACTTTAGTGCACATCCCATATGCGAACAGCGTTTTTTTGTAAAAATGCCCTTCGTAAGCCCTACCACAATTACAGCAGCATCTTTCAAAAAATCTTTGCTTCCTGCCCGAACCAACAGTCTCTGCGGAGAAAACAATTCCTGATATGGATTCTCTTTTCCACAAATTTCATCACACAAAAGCCTTGCTGCAATCATGGATGTAGTCATGCCCCACTTTTGAAAACCGGTAGCCACGTACAGATGCGGCGTATAGGCAGAAAACCTTCCGATAAATGGGATACCGTCATGGGGCATACAGTCCTGTGCGGACCAGTGTGCCACTTCTTTTGCTTCCGGGAAGTACAGTTGTTTCATCTCTCTTAGATGTTCATATGCACCTCCACATTCCTTTTTCGAAGTCCCCTTCCTGCCATATGCATGTCCTGTCCGATGGCCGCTTCCCCCAAGCAGCAGGTATTCTCCCGCCTGTCTGAAAGACAGTCCGTCTTCATCAATGCCCAGGTACATATTTTTTATGGGATTAGCACCCGATAATGCAAGCACATAACTTCGCTCCTGATGCTGGCGCAAGAAGTAAAAACCCGGCACGTTCCGCATCGGATAATGGGTGGCAAGTACAATATCATCAGCTGTCAGGATTCCTTTATCCGTAATTACCCAGTGATCCTTTACTTCCGTAACCATTGTATGTTCTAAAATATCCAATTCCGTTGCAATCGCTTTCACAAATTCCAAAGGGGAAAACTGTGCCTGGTTTTTAAAACAGACTGCTCCCTTTATCTCAAATGGTAATTCTGTCTTTGTCACAAATTCCGCATGAATTTCCAAGCGATTCGCCGCCTCTGCCTCTTCTTTCAAAGCTGTTTCCGTTTCTAAGGAGTACAAATAAGCGTCTGTGCGTTCAAACTGACAGTTTATCCCCTTCTCTTTGATGATTCCGGCATATTGAGCAATTGCCAATTCATTTGCCTGCGCATATAGCCTCGCCTTCTGCTCACCAATATCTTTCAAAAGTTTTGCATACTTTAAATCATGCTGACTCGTAATCTTAGCAGTCGTCCGTTCCGTCTGCCCCGATGCAATGGTATTTGCCTCCACAATCAGCACACGTTTTCCCTGCTTCTTTAGAAAATACGCTGTCAAAATCCCCGACATTCCAGCTCCAACTACTACCACATCCCAATGGGATTCTCGAATAGAAGACTGCGGGATTGATTCACTGGGTTCGATTTTTCCGGTTTGCTTTCTCCATAATGATTCCATACTGACCTCCTTAGGGACGCTTCTTTTGTCCCGATGCTTCAGATGCATCGGGACAAAAGAAGCGTCCCTACTAGTATGCATTGCTTTTTGAAGAAATAATCCCTATAATAATAAGCAAATATGTTTGAAAAGGATGGGACTCTTATGAATATCTTAGAGCAGTTAAGCAGTACTCCGTTGTATCTCATCTCCGGAATTATCATTTTATTTGTAGCCGGGATGAGCATTTTCTTTTTGATTCGCTCCTACCGTGCCGGGCTTGCACTTGGTATGGACAAGGTAAAGCTGAAACGTGCCATTACCTCCAGCGTTACCTTTTCTATCCTTCCAAGCGTCAGTATTTTACTGGGTGTCATCGCTCTTTCCGGTACACTTGGAATTCCTCTTCCATGGCTTCGACTTTCTGTCGTAGGTGCCTTGCACTATGAGACAAGTGTCGCTGATATCGCTGCAAAAAGCATCGGGCTTTCCGGTTTGAACGTTTCGGAAATGACGTTAGAAGCATTTACTACCATTGCATTATTAATGACCGTGGGCATTATCTGGGGCTGTGTTTGTTCCATTTTCTTTGGAAAAAGCTACAGTAAGAAGCTTCAGGGAAACAGTTCTAAAAAAAGCAGTGGCAAAAGCTTTGGTGACAGCGCCATGACTGCCATGTTTATCGGCTTAATCACCGCTTATACCGGAAGCTACATCGGTCAGCTGATTCAGTTAAAGAACGGTTCTCTTGTTGTGACAGGTCAGTATCTGCAATTGATAGCCTTTGCATTTTCAGCTCTTGCAATGGCAATCTTTACCTACTTTGCAGAGAAGAAAAAGATGGCCTGTCTAGATAATTTTTCGATTGCCGGCAGTATGTTAACCGGTATGGCAGCAGCCGTGATTTTCGGTATGATTTTTTAGGAGGTGGCAACTATGAATAACGAAGAACGAGAGCTTTTCTTGGAAAAATATAATGAACGCACACACTTTTTTGGCCGTATCAGTTTGATATTAGGTTTAGCATTGCTGATTGCAGCGCCTTTTGTAATGGGCATCAGCCTAGATGCCATGCCAAATATGTCTGCCTTTGCCAAAGGCTTTGCTCAGATTGCCATTATCTATATTCCAAGCAGTATCGTAGAATTTTTAATCTATGTACCAATGCTTGGTGCAGGCGGAAGTTATTTGGGTTTTCTTACCGGTAACCTGATTAATATGAAAATTCCCTGTGCCATCAATGCAAGAGATATTGTAGGAACGAAGGCTGGCACACCGGAAAATGAAATTATCTCAACACTTTCCATTGCAACCTCTTCTCTGGTGACAACTGTAGTAATCGCACTCGGAGTCCTTCTTCTTACTCCGATTCGTCCTATTTTAGAGGCAGATGTGCTCCAGCCGGCATTTAACAACGTTGTTCCGGCACTTTTCGGCGCTATGGCATATAAGTATTTCCGCAAGGGCAAACAAATAGTTGCTCTTCCGTTAATCGTAATGACTCTGCTATTTATTTGTGTACCAAGTCTGATTTCAAATGTTGGTTTCCTAATGCTATTAAGCGGCGCCATTGCGATTGCACATGCTTTCATTTTATTTAAAAAAGAAGAAAAGGAGAACAAATCATGAATCCTATCATCATCATCCTCTTAGTATTACTTGCCGTTTTATTGGTCTGCTTACTGATTGCTGTGATACATACGTTACTCTTACCGAAAAAACAGACCTCCTATTCTCTATCCGAGGATAAGGAGCGAATTGATACCTATTCCGAAAAGTTATCCCGCATGGTTCAGATGGAGACCATTTCTGACCGCAACGACCCATCCGTCGAAAAATTTCTTGCGTTTCACGTACTACTGGAAGAACTGTTTCCAAAGGTATTTGCGACCTGTGAAAAGGTAGAAATTGACGGAAACTTATTATTGAAGTGGAAAGGCCAGTCTTCGGCTGAGCCAATTATGCTGATTAGTCATATGGATGTCGTAGAAGCCGGCGGCGAGTGGAAATACCCTCCGTTTTCCGGCACCATTGTAGACGGAAAAATCTGGGGACGCGGTTCTGCAGATACCAAGTGTAGTCTAATGGCATTTTTGCAGGCTGCTGAAGAAATGCTAACAGAAGGTTATGTTCCTGCCTGTGATATTTATCTCGGAAGCAGCTGTACTGAAGAAATCGGTGGCAGTGGTGCTCCAAAGCTTGCAAACTGGCTAAAAGAACATGGTATACACCTGTTTATGCTCTGCGATGAAGGCGGCAGTATCATTATGGACCCGATTGGCGGTGTGAAGGGACATTTTGCAGCAGTTGGTATTTTTGAAAAAGGTTATGGCGATGTGAAGTTTATTGCAAGGAGCAACGGAGGTCATGCCAGCGCACCTGGAAAAAATACACCAATTCCACGCCTGGCAAAATTTATCAGCCGTGTAGAAAAGAAGACACCATTCCGTGTTGCCTTTACTCCGGCTGTTGAAGCCATGTTTACCCGAATTGCTCCTTATGCCGAAAATTTTGGCTTGCGTCTGGTCATGAGTAATCTGTGGCTCTTCCGTCCACTGTTAAAAAAGGTCATGCCGCTTATCAGCGCACAGGCTGCTGCCATGTTACAGACCACAATCGCATTCACGATGCAGTCCGGTTCCGCCGGCTATAACGTACTTCCGCAAGAAGCCAGTGTCTGCGCAAACATGCGCTACATCCCGCATCAGGGTACGGATGAAAGTATTGATGTTATCACGGAATTAGCAAAAAAATATGGTTTGGAAACAGAAGTCATCTACCGCGGTTATCCATCCAAATCACTCGATTTAAATGGAGAAGCTTTTGCCATCACCCAGAACACGATTGCAAGCTGTTTCCCTGGTGTAGGTGTACTTCCCTATGTCGTAACCGGTGGTACCGATGCCCGTTTCTATGATGGCGTCTGTGACAGCTGTGTTCGTTTCAGCCCAGTACTTTATGGACCAGAGCAGATGAAAGGTATGCACGGCCTGAATGAAAATATCGAAGCCGGATGTCTCCCGGGTGCGGTTGATTACTATAAGGAAATTGTAAAAGCACAGGAAAAACGTGTGAAGAAATAACCTTACATAAAAAGCTCCTATCAGTAATGCCATGTTCTCACAAAGGACATTCTCATAGGAGCTTTTTTCTTTACTTTCATGCCGTCTTTTCATATTTTCCGGTTTTCATTTTTTTCTCGAACACATCCTTTGGCAATGGTTCATCAAACAAAAATCCCTGTACCACCTTGCAGTTCATCTGTTTCAAATAGTCCACCTGCTGCCAATTTTCTACACCCTCAACTACAACACACATATGAAGCTCGGATGCCATTCGAATAATATTAGACAGCACAATCCTGTCACTCTCCTCCATGCGGTTCAGAAACGTTTTGTCCAGTTTCAGCACATCCACAGGGAAAGTACGAAGCAGATTCAGAGAAGAATATCCCGTTCCAAAATCATCTATCGACAAGGCAATTCCATTTTCTTTCATCTTTTTCATAAAGCTTATGACCTGATCGGCCTCAGCTTCCTCTACTGTCTCTGTCAGTTCTAATTCAATGTATCGGCTCTCCATTTCATATTTATGCAGAATATCCATAATGTCCTCAGACAGATTCGGATTTGCCAGATGTTTTCTTGAGAGATTGCCTCCGCACCTACAATCCGTAAAGTATCCGTTTCCACTTTTGGCTGATAAAAAGTCGTAAAATCGCCCCTGTTAATTGCTTCGGCAAATCCATCCTCCAGCTGTTTTCTCTGCTGCACTGATACAAATCGAGATTCTTCGGTTTCCAAGCATTCCATAGGTTTCCACACCTGAAAGAAGCTCCAGAAATGCAGATGTACGCTCCTTTAAAATCAGTGCAACAAAATTATCTCCGCCCAGTCTGCCAATACATTCTCCATCCTTTAAAAATTTTAACAGTTCCTGTGAATAGCGAACAATGATAGTGTCCGTTTCTTTCACACCAAAGCGCTCATTAATCAGGCTAAAACGGGCCTAATTAAAATAATAGGCATTATATCTGGTCAATTCTTTTTTATTTAAACGTTCTTCTATGTAGGATAAAAAACCTCCTGAATTTGGAAGTCCCGTCAAACTGTAAGTCAGAGAAAGCTTCTTCTCATGATTAATCAATCTGCATCATTCCATTCAATCGTATTGCGAAACTCTTCCAGTACATCTTCAATTAAGGTCAGCAGCACATCTTCCTTCGAATCATAATTTCGATAAAAGGATACCCTTGCATGTTATGCTGTCTTTCACACGCATATTTGCTGCTTTTCGCTTATCCATATTTCCTCCGTTCCGCCATCTGATACAATTCTGCTTTTTTTGTATCAGGTGCACTTCTTGTTGAATCCTCCATGACGTGATACAGTTGTTTCATATTATTTTAACAACTTCTGTCTATTATTGTCCTCTTTCCTGCAGTATTGCCTGCCATGTCGGCATCAATGCTGTAGGTATTGGGGTTTCTGTCATTACGGAACGTGACTAAAAACAGGATTCACGTGAACATAAAGAGAAAGGCATCGTTATAATTGACGTCCTTTCTCTTCATATTACATTAAAATGCTGAAATGAAGCTGAAAAATTGATAAACATTGTGAATAATTACGTTCTAAACATATTCATACTCAAAAGAAGCTCTATCCGTTTCAAAACAAAAAAGTGTGCCTGTTCTTACACAAAATCGATAATATACCCGGCAAGCCGCGCTCTCATGAATTGTCCTCATCATATCACCATCTTTAGGAGCCTTGAGAGGACGGCTGGATGCCTTAAGTAACCGGACTTCCAATTCCAGACTTCCCTGTATAATCCGAACTATTTTATTTTGAATCTGAACAACCCTTGCCCCAAGATAAGTATCTATTCTGTACTCTTTCCCCTTCCATAATACAAACCCTATGATACCGGTAAAATAACTGCCTGCCATTGGGATATCTGCAACAGACAGCATGAGGGAACCTTCCGGGAAACAACATTGTGTCCAGATATACCTCTTTGGAAACGATTTGCTCCGGTCGCCTTCCCAATATCCTAACGCATTTTGAAAAGAATATTCTTGTCCATTAATATCCACATTGAATGTAGCCGTCCGGATGTCACTATCTGTAAGAATCTGAATCGAACAGGTCTGAATCCTTCCCGCCTTATGAACGGCTGGTATTACTGCTAAAGTCTGCGTATCGGACTGGCATTTCAAATACCAGCCATAAAAAGAACCTCTCATATGTTTTCCTTTCATGAAAAATAATTCTTATTTTTTCATGAATATTTTATTTTATTCATCTTTACTTTTCTTCTATATAAGTTATAATGGTTCTAATTAGAACTATTTTAAACAGTGGGGGGAGGAAAGCATTTTGAATTTCTGGGAAGATCAAAAAATAGTTACTTCTTTCTATTCCCAATGTGTGAAACCTGTATGTGAAAAGTACGGGCTGACGAGAATGGAATTTGATATTTTAATGTTTCTGTCAAACAATCCGGAATATAACAGCGCTTCCGATATTGTCCGGATTCGTCTGCTGACGAAATCCCATGTATCCATTTCCTTAAAAGAATTGGAAACATGTGGACTTGTAAAAACAGCATTTTTGAACAACAACCGAAAAACCATGCATATTTCTATTGAGGAAAAGGCCGCGCCTGTCATAGCTGATGGCAAACTGGCGCAGCAGGA
>CAMGET010000063.1 GCA_946055175.1 uncultured Roseburia sp. | reverse complement strand
TATGTAAGCTGATAATGTGTGTAATTAACAGAGAAGTGCTTGAATCTCTGTCAGAAGAAGAGTATGTTTCCGACGAAAAAGGTCAGATACAGGAACTATTAAGGAAACGACACTATAATCCGGAAACTGTAGATGATAAGGAGTATCGTAAAACTGTACAATTTTTATTGCGGAAAGGCTTTAAAAACAACGACATTTTTCGGGCGATAGAGGAATATTCCGTATCTTAATATGTACAATATGTTGTATTTTTTTATGGCGTATGTTCAATATTATGCATTATGAACAGTATTTTACTTGACATAAAACATAAAATAGAATAAAATTTAACTGTTGTTATTTATGACAGACGATTGCTTTAATTATATGTTATATGTACAATGAAAATTTAATAGAAGGAGGTGCTCCTGTAATGCAGACAATAATCGCTGTTGTGATTGCTGTTCTTGCTACTGCAGTCATCACTTTCTTTGCAACTACAATATATCATAAGAATGTAGCTACAGCAAAGATTGGTAATGCAGAAGAGAAAGCAAGAGGAATTATTGATGATGCTGTGAAGACTGCTGAGACTAAGAAGCGTGAAGCGATGCTTGAAGCAAAGGAAGAGTCTATTCGCGTGAAAAACGAGCTCGATAAAGAAGTAAAAGAGCGTAGAGCTGAAATCCAGCGTAGCGAGCGGAGAATTGTGCAGAAGGAAGAAAACTTAGACAGAAAGTTAGAAGCCATTGAGAAGCGCGAAGCCGGTTTTGCTGCAAAGGAAGAAGAAATTAACAAGCAGAAGGCACAGGTTGCAAAGTTAAACGAAGAGCGTTTACAGGAACTGGAAAGAATCTCTGGATTAACCTCCGAACAAGCAAAAGAGTATCTCTTAAAAACTGTTGAAGAAGACGTTAAACTTGATACTGCAAAATTAATCAAAGAAATGGAAAACAAAGCAAAAGAAGAAGCTGATAAGAAAGCGAAGGATTATGTAGTAACAGCAATTCAGAAATGTGCTGCTGATCATGTCGCTGAGACAACAATTTCTGTCGTTCAGCTTCCAAATGATGAAATGAAGGGCAGAATCATCGGTCGTGAAGGACGTAATATTCGTACCTTGGAGACTATGACAGGTGTGGAATTAATTATTGACGATACACCGGAAGCTGTGGTTTTATCTGGCTTTGATCCAATCAGAAGAGAAGTTGCACGTATCGCTTTGGAGAAATTGATTGTAGATGGAAGAATTCATCCAGCTAGAATCGAAGAAATGGTTGAAAAAGCACAGAAAGAAGTAGAAACAATGATTCGTGAAGAAGGTGAAGCTGCTACTTTAGAGGTAGGGGTTCACGGTATTCATCCTGAGCTGGTACGATTACTTGGTAAAATGAAGTTCCGTACAAGTTATGGACAGAACGCATTGAAGCATTCTATTGAAGTTGCACAGCTTTCAGGTTTACTGGCAGCTGAAATTGGTGTCGATGTTAGAACCGCAAAGCGTGCCGGATTATTGCATGATATTGGTAAAGCTGTCGATCATGATATGGAAGGCTCACATATTCAGCTTGGTGTTGATTTGTGTAAGAAATACAAAGAATCAGCTACTGTTATTAATGCAGTAGAAGCACACCATGGTGATGTTGAACCGGAATCATTGATAGCTTGTATCGTACAGGCTGCTGATACAATAAGTGCAGCCAGACCGGGTGCAAGAAGAGAGACACTAGATACTTATACAAATCGATTAAAACAGTTAGAAGAGATTTCAAATGGATTTAAGGGTGTTGATAAATCCTTTGCTATTCAAGCAGGTAGAGAGATTCGAATTATGGTAGTTCCAGAGCAGATTAGCGATGCAGATATGGTTATCTTAGCACGTGATGTTGCGAAAAAGATTGAGACTGAAATGGAATATCCAGGACAGATCAAAGTCAATGTAATACGTGAATCCAGAGTGACGGATATTGCGAAATAAAAAAAAAGACCAGATGTATTTCTGGTCTTTTTTTTATGAGCAGGCATAGACTTAAAGGTAGAAGAAGGGATAGGAGGTTTTTGGTGAAGCGGGAATGTTGGATTTATCTAATCTCCTTTTTGATTGGATGCATCATTATAAATGTGTTGGGAAGTGGGACATGGGAGAATTATAGTATATTAAACAGATATGGTTTAAATATGATTTCTTTCGAATCAATATTATATGATACATACTTCGTTCAGATAGTTATCTTACGTTTAAAAACAGCGGTTGGATTATGGATTGCTGCTAAATTAGTACCTAAAAAATTAGTTGTCGTTGTGTTTGCAAGTGTTATAAGTGCTATGCTGGGTGCAATTGCAAGTATGGCTATGCTGGCAAATGGATTGTGGGGGAGTTTGTTTTTTGTCTGTGCTGTACTGCCGCATGGTCTGTTTTATGCCACAGCTTTTATACTCTGGAGTAATAGATCACAGACTTACTCTGTGGGGATAGAAAAAAGCGAAAACTGGATTGCAATTGTTATCATTCTTATCATTATTTTGATTGGATGTATCTGCGAAGCCTATGTAAGTCCTTTTTTTATTGAAAAGTTAATAAAATCTTAAAAAAATAATTGCTTTTCTTTTTTTTTGTTATTATAATAAATAGCGTACCTCAAAAAGAGGTATTTCGGGGCAAAAGATAAAGAGTTATGAAAATTACTTTGGGGAAAATGGACGGTCTATAGGATGAAAGAGGAGATACTTCGATTTATTGAATACTTTCATACAGAAAAGCAGACATCAAAAAATACAGAGGTTTCTTATGAGAGAGATTTAAGAAAGATGAGTCTGTTTTTAGAAGAGCAGGGAATTCATACAGTAGGAAGCGTAAGCACTGCTAGTTTGAATTCTTATATTTTTTATTTAGAGCAGAGTGGAATGAAACCTGCTACAATTTCAAGAAGTATAGCTTCTATGAAAGCTTTTTTTTCATACTTAAACAAAACTCATGTGATAGTGAGTGACCCATCGGAGAAATTAAAAGCACCTAAGATTGAAAAGAAAATGCCGGAAATTCTGTCGCCGGATGAAATGACAAAGTTATTGGAACAGCCATCAGGAGATTCGCCCAAGGAACTGAGAGATAAGGCAATGTTAGAACTGCTATATGCAACCGGTATTCGCGTATCGGAGTTGATTTCATTAAAAGTCTCTGATGTGAATTTACAGATGGAATATTTAAACTGTATTGATGCACATAAGGAGCGCAGTATTCCGTTTGGTAAAAAGGCAAAAGATGCTTTGGAGCGTTATTTGGAAAAGGGAAGACCAAAGTTAGTAGATGATGAAGCCAGTGAGTGGCTATTTACCAATTGTTCCGGGCAGACAATGAGCCGTCAGGGGTTTTGGAAACTTATAAAGTATTATGGTGGGAAAGCGGGTATTCGTACAGAGATTACACCACATACTTTACGACATTCGTTTGCGGCACATTTGGTAAGGAATGGAGCAGATTTAAAATCTGTGCAGGAATTATTAGGATATTCAGATATTTCTGCAACTTTAGTATATGCACAGATGAATCAAAATAAAAAAGTAAGAGATGTATATATGAATACACATCCCAGAATTGAATAAGATATAAAATTATAGAAAGCACTTTAGATGACATCGTTTGCATCTAAAGTGCTTTTTCGCGCATACAGTATGGAAGGTATGATTATTGGCAAGCATCTGCAATATCGTAAATAAGTTTCTTGGAATCTTCCCAGCCAAGGCATGGATCAGTGATGGATTGCCCGTATACATGCGAACCGATTTTTTGAGCACCTTCCTTGATATAGCTTTCAATCATGACACCTTTCACCATATTATGGATGTCGGAAGATAACTTGCGATTATGCATTACTTCTTTCACAATACGAATTTGTTCTTTGAATTGCTTACCGGAATTAGAATGGTTTGCATCAATAATAGCGGCAGGGTTCACTAAATCCATTTTTTGGTACATGTCACAAAGACGGATTAAATCCTCATAATGATAGTTTTGAGTAGAATTACCATGTTTACTAACTGCGCCACGTAAAACAACGTGAGTTAAAGGATTGCCGGTTGTTTCCACTTCATAACCGCGGTAAACAAAATGATGTGGATGCTGGGCGGCATATACAGAGTTTAACATAACGGAAAAGTCTCCGCTGGTAGGATTCTTCATGCCGGAAGCAACATCAAAACCACTGACGGTCAGTCTGTGCTGCTGATCCTCTACAGAACGCGCACCAATTGCAACATAGGATAATAAATCTTCTACGTAACCCCAGTTTTCAGGATAAAGCATCTCATCTGCACAGGTAAGGCCGCTTTCTGCAATTGCACGAATGTGCATTTTTCGCATAGCGATTAAGCCTTCGACCATATCCGGAGCCTTTTCAGGATCAGGCTGGGAGGCGATTCCTTTATATCCTTCACCTGTTGTCCGAGGCTTGTTTGTGTATACACGTGGAATAATAATAAGCGTATCTTTTACATCTTCCTGAATTTTTGTTAATCTGCTTACATAGTCGCAGACAGAATCTTCATTATCAGCGGAACATGGGCCAATGATAACAAGAAAGCGGGAATCAATTCCTTTTAAGACATTAGAAATTTCGGTATCTCTTCTTTTCTTTAATTCAGCTAGCACGGTCGGTAACGAATATTCAGTTTTAATCTGTTCTGGTGATGGCAGTTTGTTTAAAAATTGAAAACTCATAATAATACCTTCCTATATCAATTCTTTCGTAAAAATTATCTTAAACAAATAGAAACGTCTTGTCAAATGTTTGCATATTTTTTTTTGTTATCTTATAATAAAGGCATCTTTTAGTTGGAGGAAACAGAACGTGCAGATTAAAGGGAAAAAGATAGGAGGCGGCAGACCGTGTGTCTGTGTGCCGGTTATGGAAAAAACAAAACAGGGAATTATTGATGAAATTATTGCATTATCTAATAGCTCAGCAGATATTATTGAATGGAGAGTAGATGTTTTCCCAAAATTTCTTGATTTTAATGAAGTAAGAGCAATCCTGCAGGAAGTTGCGCCATTTTTAAAAGAAAAAGTATTTTTATATACATTTCGAACAAAAGCACAGGGTGGATATGCAGATGTGACACCGGAAGAATTGGAAGATATTCACGATATTGCGGCGGAGTCAAAATGCGTAGATCTATTAGATTTGGAATATTTTGAGGAGGAGTATCCGATTATAAAAATTCGTGAATTGCAGGAACACGGGGTGAAAGTGGTAGCTTCCCATCATGATTTTCTTGAAACACCGGAACGTGAAGTGATGAAAATGCTTCTTGAGAGAATGTGTGCAGGAAATGCAGATATTGTCAAACTGGCGGTTATGCCACAAAGCGAAGAAGATGTATTGCGTCTGCTTTCTGTAACGAATGAATTTTATAAAGAAAATCCTGACACGCCGATTATCACAATGGCTATGGGTAAAATGGGGATGATAAGCCGGCTTTGCGGAGAAACCTTTGGCTCCTGTGTGACGTTTGCATCTCATAAAGAAGCCAGTGCACCGGGACAGATGCCTTATAAGGATGTAATTGAGATTCTGGATGTGTTTCACAAAAGTGTATCCATATAAAAGCTAAATTATTCTAAAATAATGGGGAATTACTTGACCGGGTAATTCCCTATGTTTATATTTACATTGTTATACTGACAGAAAGTGGTAGAAAAAGTAGAGAGAAGGAAAAATGTATGAAAAGAATATTTAGAAATATGATTCCGTACTGGAAGACGATTATTCTAATTGTTCTTATGCTTATGGTACAGGTTTGGTGCGAATTGGCAATGCCACAATATACATTAAATATTATTGACGTTGGTATTATTAATAGTGGTGTAGAACATGTGATTCCGGAGCAGATTACAACAGAAGAATTTGAAATGGCGAAGCTTTATAATTCTCAATTTGAAGAAGTAATGGCTTAATCATTTTCTTCCGGTTCCAGAAAGCAGGCACGTTTAATAGAGTCATCGCCGTAACGGGAACGGATTTTGTCGATGGCTGAGTTTAATTTGGATAATCGTTCAAATTTATCCTGATCAAAAAGGTTGTACTGTTCATAACTGTCTGCTGATGCTTTGCTGGTACTGACACCTAAAAGACGAATCGGTGTATGGTCCCAACAGTCGGCAAACAATTTCTTTGCACAGGAATATATCTTTTCTGTGACATTTGTTGTAGAAGGTAAGGACATTTGCCGTGAGTGGCGTGCAAAATTACAATCTGTAATCTGAACCTGTACAACACTGACATAAGCTTCGTCTGCACGGACTCTGGCTCCAACAGTTTCGCAAAGAGAAAGTAAAATTTTATTTGCAGTATCAAGATCTGTTACGTCATAAGGCAAGGTAATCGAGTTACCATATCCTTTATTGGCAGGAGGAATAAAAGTTAATTCAGCCGAAGCGATTCCGTTTGCAGAGTTCCAAATGTATTCTCCCTGAGATTTAAAGTTTGAAAGTAAATATTGTTTATTGGCATGGGCTAAATCACCAATGGTGGTAAAGCCCATGGCATGAAGTCGTTTTGCCGTAGATTTTCCAATGCCAAATAGGTCTTCTAACGGAAGAGGCCAAAGTTTAGTTGGAATCTCTTCCGGAAACAGCGTATGAACGAGATTTGGTTTTTTAAAATCTGAAGCCATTTTAGCAAGAAGCTTGTTGGTTGAAATGCCGATATTAACGGTAAATCCAAGTTCCCGGTAAATACGGTCTTTTAATTTGTTGGCAAAAATTACCGGGTCACCATAGAGGGCGCCGGTACCGGTCATATCACAAAATGCTTCATCAATGCTGCACTGTTCAATCTTAGGAGCAACTTCTTCCAAAATATGAATGAACTTTTTGGAATAATCTACATAAAGTGCATGGTTTGGTGGGGCAATAACCAGATTGGGACACTTTTTTCTGGCTTGAGCTAAGGGTTCTCCGGTCATGATGCCATACTTTTTGGCGGAAGGAGATTTGGCTAAGACAACACCGTGACGCATTTCTTCGTCACCGCCTATCACAGCGTTAATGAGACGTAAATCCTGAGCAGCTGGATTCTTTTTTAGGCGGTCTGCGGATTCCCAGCTTAAAAAAGCGGAATTCACATCAACGTGAAATATAAGTGGATTTGCCATGAAAACTCCTTTCCCTATCATAGATGTATATTTATATTAAGAA
>CAMGET010000062.1 GCA_946055175.1 uncultured Roseburia sp. | reverse complement strand
CGGTGAAACCGGTACTGTAATTTTTGAATCAATAAATGGCATAATATATCCTCCTTTAAACATCTATTGTATTACAATTTTTGCTTTGGAACAAACTCGATTTTCAGAACCATATCCATTCCTTCCGCCAAACGTTTCAATAAATTAATCGATGGATTTCTTGTTCCGTTTTCCAACTTACTAATATCTGCCTGGTTTATTCCTGTACGCTCTGCAAGTTCCTTTTGCGTAAGATTCTGTGAATTTCTTGCTTCAACCAACGCTCTGATAACATTCATCTCCGGCTGTATATTCTCATATTCTCTTTTAAATTCTTCATCCTGCAACTGTTCTTCTAAAAACTGGTCAAATTTTCTCATTCTTACCTCCATATCTGTCCTCCTTTAGTATATGGCATATATACCATATTGTCAATCTGTTTTTTCTTTCGCTTCTAAGTTGAAAATTAGCGAATCGCCAAACTACCGGCTAAGCCGGAAAAGACTGCAAAACAATTCAGCAAAGTATGCATTCGTTCTGCAAAAACGCTGATGTCCGCACAAACTTTGCGCGGACATATCAGAATTGATAATGATAATATTTATTTTTTAGTATTTCCAAACCTTTGTCCCCACCAAAGTATCCCCTTCATACCTAAGCTTCAAAGAAAAGAATCCGTTGCTTTCCTCCAGCAATCGGAAAAAGACTTTATCTCCTTCCCAAAGGTTTAATGCTTCGATTTCAGCTTTTGGAACCCAGACTAAATCCCCTTCGTCACAGGTTTTTAAAGTACCTTCAAAACCTGTTGCCGTAAACAGATGCATATACTCTGTGCCCCATTCATTGGAAACAAAGGTTACAAGACCGCGGTAACGATAGTCGGTAAGAGTGAGTCCTGTCTCTTCCTTTACCTCTCGAAGCAGACATTCCTCCGGGCTCTCACCCGCTTCCATCTTCCCACCGACACCAATCCATTTATCCTTGTTTTCATCGTTTTCCTTCTTTACACGATGCAGCATCAGGTATTGATCCTCTTTTTCAATGTAGCAAAGCGTCGTATTTTTCATCGCACTCTCCCAGCTTCCTCAATCACAGTTTTCACCAACTGCCACGCAATACTTCCTTCCCGCAGGCGGCTAAGTGCATCTTCATACGCTACCCACTCTGCTGCATTCACCTCGCCGGATAACGTAAAATCTGCTTTTTTCACCTCTGCTTTAAAACCAAGCATCAGCATTTCTTTTTTCTCATAAGAATAGCTGTGCACAAAGGAAAGCTGTTCTACTGTTAACCCAAGCTCCTCCTTCACTTCACGTGTAACCGCTTCTTCTGCAGACTCTCCCTGCTTCATAATACCCGCCACACAGACAAAACTACTCGTGGATACATAGTCCTGCCGAAGCAGAGCCACTTCCTTTTGCTCATTTACTACCGCACAGATAATGCTGGTGGTAAACATATCCCATAGCGGGACCTTACAGGCCCCGCAATACGGAATACATCCTTCGTCGCCGATTTCTTTTAATACTGCTTTCGTCCCACAATGTGGGCAATATTCAAAATGCATTTTCTATACCTCTGCTGCTTCCTTTCCTTCTACCATTTCCGACCTCCATGCCTTCTTGATTTTGATGATAATGTAAACAGATAAAACTGCCATCAGGGTTAAGAACACATAAATTATCACATAGCTTACATTCTGTGATACGACAGCGCCCAGATATGGAGTGCTCATTCCACTAACAACTGCGGATACCCCATCAAGCAGGGTATGCAGCAGCAGACAGATACCGATTCCCTTGATATCCTGTTTTTTCCACACAAAATAGCATACCAACAGAGACATTGCTGCCTGACCAAGCATCGTTAAAACTCTTTCATAGCCTGCCAGTAAAAACATAGAAGCCGGTGTATTCACCAATGTATCTACCAAGGTGTAAACAGGAGTTGCATCCACACCCATGCTCTCTGTCTGTGCAATTACCGCATTAATCGCGCCGCTATTAATCATTCCCACATAGATAAGATTGCTGATGTAGCTGATTCCAATCAGTATCATGGCTTCGATGCCGCCATGTCCGAGTCCTGCTGCAAAACCCTTTTTAAAGGTGAGGTTTTTACTTAAAATCTTAGCTACTACATATCTGCCAACCACTTCAAATAATCCGGCAGTAAAGGCCAGTGTAATCGCATATATCAAATAATGGTTCTGCGCAAATGCCACAAAACCTTCCGACATGCCAAGCACCGATAAAATCGGAGTTCTAATAACCATCTGCATTACAAAGAATCCGGCTGCACCTAAAAACCATGCTCCCACAACTCCCTGTTTCTGATTCTTTACCGCATACACAATCAGTATCACAACCGGTAACACCAATGCAATCACTAAGGTTACACACATTGCCGCAATACTGCTGCCACTAACTGTTCCTAATTCCATCGCTTAATTTTCCTCCAACTTTTTCCCATGTTTTTTATAATAAAGATACGAATAAACCGTCGGTACCAATACCATAACTGCCAACAGTCCAAAAATCAGCCATTCGATTCCTATAAAAATATTTACCAGCATGATAAACCCGCAAAGCACCCAGATAAATCCGGCAAGACGGTGGGTATGGTTCCAGTTCTCCTCATCGTCCAACGTCCATGGAAGTCGGATTCCCATCGTATAATTTTGTTTGCACTTTGGAAGATAATTGCCAATTATCAAAAATAGCGTTCCTGCAAAGATACCGGAAAGCAAACCGATATTCAATTCATATCCCAGCTCATAGCCATAGCAGCTGATTAATACCATGATGGAAGCAACCGGAAAAATCCAAAAAACGAGGTTCTTTAGCTTTTCACTCATGTTCTGTCTTTTGGGATCCACAAACAAGAAGAAGCAACATAGCAAATGCATTCCAAGCAATATCGCAGGAATCCCAAAGACCGTAAATCCTTTGGAAGTCCAGTCATTTGGAGTTCCATCCATACCAAAATGTGTTGCGATCTGTTCCGGCAGCCGGTCCCATAGCATGACCCCGACTAGAACCGGCAGTAAAATAATGATGCTCGTTAAAATCAGCGTTCCTCTATACTTTTTCATATTCTCTCCTCATCCCAGTTCCTGCAAATTCACGGTATTATTTTTCCGGTATAAACAAGCGGTCACTACTGCCAGAATCAGACAAATGACAAGCTTTATCACGTTTGTATCTATTGCAGGTACAAACATTACCAAAAACATGCAGATTAAAACCATCAGACAGCCGCCAAGTCCCCCTACCATCGCTGACGCACTCTGCTTCACAACCGTAACCTCGTTTTCCCAGTTAAACACCGGCATTTTCAGATTTATTGTAATACCAAACACATTACTAAACAAGATACAAATGGCAGGGACAATAATGAGCCACATCAGCTCTATAAAGTTTGGCTTCAATGCCAAAATCAACAGGATTTCGGATACCACATAAAATGGTGCCGCAAGACTTAGTCCCAAAAGCAGCTTGCTGTCTAAGAGCTCTTTTGTTCTCACCGGAAGGCTTTTTACAATCCACCATTCTTTTCCTTCCATAGAGACGGAGGTACAGGTAGTTGTCATGACGCAAAAAATGACTGACAGCAGGAACGGCACTGCTCCTTCTATGTCGATTGGAAGTTCCATCTTAGTCTGTAATGTATCCAAACCCATTCCAAAAACAACTCCGGAAAAGATTACCGACGAAATTGGTCCAACAATTGTATTGGTCACATAAACACTGGAAGCAAAGTATCGTTTTAATTCCCTCTGATACAAGGCTCCCAAAACCGACGTCTTTTTCAAATGCTCCATCCGGTAATTATGTTTTGCTGTCGTGCTGTATAAGCTGCGGCAAATCGCATGGAATTTAGCGGAAACCAGCGCAATCGTTACTATAAATACGGCAATCCCCCCCGCGACAGCGGCCAAACACATGAAAAAGTCTCCACTTACCATGGCTGTACCAAACCAGATTGCCGGCGGATAAATTTTCGCGATTACTGCAAGTAGCACTTTGGAAAGATTTTGCAGCATATCAATGTTAAACTGGTCTTCCATCGTTGACAGACTCGAAGTTCCCAGCATAATGCCCACTACTAAAAGAATCATAAGCGTTGCACTTACCAGACTCTTATGCTTCATCCGTGAGGCAATTGCAGTAACGAGCGCGCCCAAAAAGGTCGCTATGGTGATTGGAATCAGTGGAATAAATATCGTCACTACACATCCAATCAGATAAAAGGAAATCCTCGGTTTTACCATACCACCATACACCACGATTCCCGGTAGCATAACGATTACGGTAAGCAAAAGATTTTCCACATACATGCGGATAAAACGGCTAACAACAATTGCAGTCTGGCTTACCGGAAGGGAACACAAAATGTCATAGGCATTCCGTTGGAAAATCACACTTCCAGCTTTAAAAACAGTAAAAAACAAAATCACTAAACTGGACAGCATAATCAGATATGCAGGCAATACCTCTGCCATTCCTATCATGATGTAGCCGTACGCTGCCATTCCTATATATGCAACCATCATAAGCACAACGAGTAGCATGGCAAACCCCAATCCTATTGTTCTCTGCTTCACTTTTTTATCCTTTGTATGTTTAAAAACATTCAGTCCATAGAGATTTTTTAATTGAAGCTCCGATAAATATTTAATTTGTCTTATCATCACAAGCCACCTCCATAAAGATGGATTCCAAAGATTCTCCCTGTTTTACAATTTCATCCATGTTACCGGATGCAATTAATACACCATCTTTGATGATTGCTACTTTATTACATAATTTTTCAGCCACATCCAGTACATGGGTAGAGAAGAAAATCGCTCCGCCGCCTGCACAAATTTCATGCATCATCTCTTTTAACACAACCGCTGCTTTGGGGTCCAGACCCACAAATGGCTCATCCAAAATCAATAACTTCGGTGCATGAATCAATGCAGAAATAATCGCCAGTTTTTGCTTCATACCATGTGAATAAGAAGAAATCAAGTCTCCCAAAGATGCGGTAATCTCAAATGCATTGGCATATTTTTCAATGCGCATCTCCCGCTCTTTTGCGGGCACTTCAAAAATATCTGCAACAAAATTCAAATACTGAATACCGGTTAAGTACTCATACAGATCCGGATTGTCCGGAATATAAGCAAACTGCTGCTTGCAAAGCATTGGATTCTCCTTTATCGAGGTCCCATTAATTAGGATCTCTCCTTTATCGAAGCCATGGATTCCTGCCACACACTTTAATGTAGTTGTTTTACCGGCACCGTTATGCCCGATAAACGCATAAATATCACCCGGTTCAATTGCAAGACTGATGTCTGTAACACCCTTGTTGCTTCCCTTATAATGTTTTGTTAAATTCGTGATTCTAAGCATCGTAATCCCTCTCTTTCAATTCAGATAACCAAAGCAGCACTTCCTCTACCACGGAAGTATTCAGCTCATAATAAATATAATTCTTTTGCTTTGTTTCCTTTACCAGTTCTGCTTTTTTTAAGATGCTTAAGTGATAGGAAATCGTCGCACCCGTCATGTCAAACTGACTGGCAATCTCTCCGGCTGACAACCGGTTCTTTTTCAGCATTTCTAAGATTTCCCGCCGGACGGGATCCGATAATGCTTTGAATGTCTCTGCAAATCCCATTAGACACGCCTTTCTTTTCTATTGACTCTATTTAGAAAAATTTCTAAATACAACGTACCACTTCTTTTCACAAAAAACAAGAGGTATTTAGAATTTTTTCTAAATACCTCTAAGCCTCTTTTTTATTCTTTTCCGTCCCAACAATAGGTACAAAGCTTACATTTCTCAAGCCCTGTCGCCTCTAACATATCATCCAGTCTGCAATACTGCAAGGATGTGAAATTTAAATCCTTACGGATTTCTTCTACCATTGCTGCATAACGCTCTGTCTCAGGATTTGCATATTCTTCCAACACTTCTCTTGAAACCGGACCGCCTTCTAAACGCTCAATCACACGGCGTGTAATCAAATCCATTTCGGAAGAAGAACGAGAGAAATTCAAATACTTACAACCGAACATAATTGGAGGACAAGCCGGGCGGATATGCACCTCTTTTGCACCTCTCTGGTACAAGTATTCGGTTGTCTCCCCAAGCTGTGTTCCTCGCACAATGGAATCATCAATTAACAAAATGCTCTTGTCCTTGATTAATTCATCCACCGCAAGCATTTTCATTTTTGCAATTAA
This sequence comes from uncultured Roseburia sp., assembly GCA_946055175.1. Taxonomy (GTDB): domain Bacteria; phylum Bacillota; class Clostridia; order Lachnospirales; family Lachnospiraceae; genus Roseburia. The sequence goes on along the minus strand of CAMGET010000062.1, from coordinate 978 downwards.
ATTACGCTGGCTCTGCATGGTCGGCATAAAGGAACGTGGCCAAGTCGGCGTATATTTGATAAATGGTCTGGAGAAAGGAACTCCTGATTCATTTGCATACCCTACTGCTGCTGCGATACCGGAGTCCGGAACACCTGCTACAATGTCCGGCTTAGCATCGTCACGCTGCGCCATTTTGGCACCACAGTTGTAGCGCATCTGTTCCACACTTAAGCCCTCATATGCGCTGGCCGGATAACCATAGTAAACCCAGAGGAACGTGCAAATCTTCATCTCTTTTCCCGGATTCATTAAAGTATGACATACTCTGTCGTTGATGACTACGATTTCACCCGGTCCCAGTTCCTTATAATCAGTATAACCAAGGTTTTTGTAGGCATAATTTTCAAAAGAAGCACAGAAGGCATCTTCTTTTTTACCAATGACAATCGGTGTTCTGCCGTATTTATCTCTTGCTGCATAAATGCCTGCTTTGTTCATCAACAAAATTGACAGAGAACCGTCTATCATATCCATCGCGTACTGAATACCCTCAATCAGATTTTCCTTCTGATTGATTAAAGCTGCCACTAATTCGGTTGCGTTAATTTCACCGCCACTCATTTCGAGGAAATGTGCATGTCCGGTGTCAAAAAGCTGCTGAATTAACGCATCTGTATTATTTATTTTTGAAACAGTCGTAATTGCATAGGTACCATGATGAGAACGCACAATGAGTGGCTGCGGTTCGTAATCGGAAATACAACCGATTCCAAAGTTTCCCTTCATTTCCTGCATATCTTTGTCAAATTTTGTACGGAATGGAGAATTCTCAATGTTATGAATGGAACGGTTAAAGCCATCCTCTCCCAATACTGCCATTCCTCCTCTTCTGGTTCCCAGATGAGAATGGTAATCCACTCCGAAAAACAAATCAAAAACACAATCATTCTGCGATGCTACGCCAAAAAATCCGCCCATGCTTTTTCCTTTCTGTAC
>CAMGET010000061.1 GCA_946055175.1 uncultured Roseburia sp. | reverse complement strand
TGTTCCATGGCATATAATAGTTTGTTTCCCATATCTGCCCCGGGGCTTGCCCGGTACAGGCAGGACGCTCTGTCTGCAAACAAAAAGATGAAGAGGTACGGAAGATTGGTGAGAATAAGCTTTTTCATATCCAAAGCGGACAGCGTAACTCTGGCTTTTGCTTTCAGCTTGTTGGTCAGACCCCCTATCGTGAGTTTTCTCACCGGGATACCTCCTGATGCTTATTCCTTGCTTTGCCCTTCGTCTTCCCTGCAACAATACTCCTGTATGCTGCCAGACGTTTGTGGATGGAAGGGCGGTTCGCCTTTTGGATCTCTTTCTGGGAAAATTCACGGAAAGCTGCGGTGATCGCATCCTGGTCACGTCCCTTAAAGAACACCAGATAAACCGGCGGATCTTTGGTCTTATCCTTTTTCAGGGCATAATTGATCCCGTATTTTCTGGCATACCGTTCAAAAGACTTGATGTTCTTGGGTGTGATCTCAATATTCGTCATCCCGGCATTCTGCTTTGCCAGCTCCTTCACCGTGATTTTCCCCTGTTTCGGCTGATTTTTCTGTGCTTTTTTCTCAGCACTTTTCTGTTTCTGATGCCGCAGGTATGCGGCAATCACTTTTTTCAGCACATCTGCCGTCATTTTTGTGGTACGCACACAAAAAGTCACCGTTTTCTGTGTTACTTCTTCCTGCATGAATTTCCCTCCTTTCAGCGTATTACGTGCTGTCCCAACCTAAGACCATTGGTATCACCCCTTTCATCAAAAAAGAACCGATCAGACTCTGATCAGACTCTGCATCCGACCGAGCTTTTCCGTTCCTTCTTCCCTTCTTTTGTCTGCCCCGCCACAATAGACAGGCACACACATCTCCAATATTCTGCTGTAAATCCGCTTATGGGCTACATCCAGCGATTCATCTTTCATATCATTCAACCCGAGATTTGTTGTGATGATGAGAGGCTTCATTTTACAGTACCTGCTGTCAATCACGTTATAGATCTGCTCCAGGGCAAACTCTGAATTACGTTCTATCCCCAGGTCATCAATAATCAGAAGCGGGTAATCCACCAGATTCTGCACAATCTGGTTTTTATCTGCCTGATAGTTTGTCATTTCATTCAGGATACGTGAGAAGTTCGTCATCATCACCCGCTCCCCCTGTTCCAGAAGGGCATTGGCAATACACCCGGCAAAAAAACTCTTCCCAGTCCCCACCGGACCCATCAGGAGAAGCCCTACATTTTCTTTTTTCATCTTCTCCCAGTTTTTTGCATACTGCCTGGCAATGAGCATCTTATCATTTGACCCATTATCATTTTCAAATCGCCATTCCCAGAACCTCCGGTCTCTAAGTCCTACCGATTTTCTCTGGTAAAGCTCCCTCTGGGCTTCTTCCCTGCGGAGCTGCTCTTCTTTTTCTTTTCTTGCCTGAGCCTCGCAGTCACACAGGCAGCCCACTACACGGTCCCTTCCCATAAAATTAATCCTCAGCTGTTTCCGTTTCCCGCATACACCACACCGGAGGCATCCGTCTTCCCCAAGAAAATCAGCCACATTCCTGCTATCTGTCATAGACTCTCTCCTTCCTCAAAGTCATATCTTCCAGAACCGGTTTTCAGTTCTTCCCTTCCTGCCCAGAGAAGAAGCGTTGCGAAATGATCCTGATAGGTTTTTCCAGTGGATTTCATATAAGCAGAAAGCTGGTCAATCATCCTCTGGAAGTCATACGGATACAGTTTCCGCAGCTCCCGGTTTTCTTCCACGGAAAGCCGGACATTTCCAAACCGTCCGTACAGACAGGTGCTTTCCTTTTCCGAAGAGCGGCTCTTACTCCTGTCAGTATCATTCTTATCAGTCTTATTTATATCAGTATTATTTGTGGCAAAATTCTTGCACTCCGGACTTCCATTTTTTTGCTTTCCGGACAGCAAGTTTTTTGCATTCCGGACTGCCAGATTCTTGCGTTCCGGACAGCAAATTTCTTGCGTTCCAGAAGGATAATAAACTGCCGGTTTTGCCCGGATGCGTTTTACGAAGTTCTTCACATATATCACCGATGGACGGTTGCAGCCCTGTCGGTACCGTTCGATCAGACCGATGCCATGTATACTGTCAAGCTCCCTAAGAAGCTTTGTGACCGTTGTGTGTGACATGTGCAGCACTTCCTGAAGTTCAGCTACCGTGTAGATGATATACACATAACCGTCAGCATCCACCCAGCCATTTTTCTTTGAAAGGTTGATCCTGTCCAGCAGGATGCCATACAGGAGCTTTGCATCCGTGGACAGCCCTTCAAATTCCTTTTCTGTAAACAGTGCCTTGGGAATACGGAAAAATGAAAACTGCTCGGATTCTTCTACCCGGAAGTATTCATAATCCATTTTTTCATCCTCATTATTCCATCTCTTTGTTCTTGAACATATTCAGGTACATGTTGAACACACTCACCAGTTCCTTCAGATAGATTCGTCTGGCACCTTTGTTGCAGGCGTGCATATCTTCGATCCATTCCGGGGAATTTCCGCAGATCACAGCCGTTGTCTCTACGACAGCCATAAATCTCTTCATGGATTCCATCTTGTAAACATGGTTGAAATACTGACGGATTGCCTCAATTCTTTCCGGATCATTTTCCAGTAATTCAATCACGCTAAAAGCCAGGTCCATGCCAAATTCACTGGCATCATCTTCAATTGCCTCATCATCCAGGTTACCTTTCTCATCACAGTAGCATCTGAATTCCATCGGACTTAAATCTTCCGGATTAAACTCGTCCTCTCCCAGATCAATTGGCGGTACCCCATCCTCCAGAGGCCCTCCCTCCGGACAGCCTTCCCTGATAATCTCGATGTAGCCTTTTTTCATAAGGTCATCCACAATCTCCCTGGCAGCTGTCACCATCTTGTCCATGATCTCCTCTGCTTCCTCCGGTGTTACCATTTCCATCAAATCCTTAATTGTCATCATTGTGTTTTCCTCCTCATTCATCTTTGAAATATCATTTATATAGAAACGGTTCGGTCTGCCATTGTCTTTAACAACCCGAACCATGTTTCCCATACTTTCCAGTTCCGAAACAGCATAATCCACCCGGTACCTGGTGCTATTCAGATCCCTGATCATTTCACTTTTGGGATAGATCACATACGGTCTCCCTTTCTGGTCAATCCATTTGTTTTGTGCTGCATATCTCAGCCGGTCAAGCATAAGGCTGTATAATACCTTTGCCGTAGTGGATAAAGAGCAATATCTCTCATCCTTAAACAGTGCCTTAGGCACCAGCAGGCACTCTACCGGCATATAATCCTGATTACTCATCATGCTTCCCTCCATTCAGATCGACCATTGCCTCTGTTGAGAAAACAGTCAAATCCAGCATTCCCACAAAAATCTGATAATACAGGGAACAAAGCTCTGCATCCTCCCTTACCAGATACAACCCTTCCAGTTCTTCTGACAGATGCCTCATGGCATACATGGTCTGGCAGAGTTCATGAACTTTTTCATAGTCCTGTTTCTCCACGTTCTTCTCCAGACGGTCAACAAAACGACTCCAATCTGTAAAGTTGCTGTCCATTACAATCAGGCACTGGAACAGCTCGGTTGCTTCACAGGCAGCCGCCAATACTACATTTTTGATATTGATGGAACCATTTTCATTTCTCATGTGGTTGATCATGTACTCTTTATTTAACATTACCATTGGCTTATCCTCCTATCGAAATGGCATTTCTTCTTCCATAGATTCCGGGATGTTCAGAAAACCATCCCCTTCCATCGGCTCCGGCATTTTCTCCTGCACTTTTGCACCGGCAAACTCGATACGGTCTGCAAAAAGCTCTGTCGTATATACCTTTTTGCCAGTCTCTTTATTATCGTAACTGCCGGTTACGATTTCACCCTCTACCATTACCTTTGTCCCCTGCACCAGATAATCACGGACAAACTCCGCTTTTTTTGCAAAGGCTTTCACCGGAATGAAACTGACATCGTCTGAGTAATTCCTTCTGACTGCCAGTACAAACTTGGCAATCTTATGAAGACCTTTCTCATTCTGTGTCTCGTTATAGCCCGGATCACGAACCAGTCTTCCGGAAATAATTGCTGTATTCATTACTTCGCATCCTCCTATCCTTTCAGTGTTTTATAGCACAGCCCGATACATGGACCACACTTGGCATAACAACAGTCGTAACATTCATCCTTTTCCAGTTCCTCCTGTGCCATTTCAGCCTCAAACATACTCATAAGCAGTTCATAGGCAGTTTTTAATTCCAGATATTTCTCTTCTGCTTTCTCCATCTTCCTTTTAAATTCCGGAAGCATCTGGCGAAGAACCGGATGGAAATGTTCTTCTTCATCATCCCAGGCACAGGATGCCATCATGCATCTTGGAAATTTTTCATAACTTCCAGCATAATAAGGGCAATAAGAACAGCCCCTTTCCCGGAACATAGCCGGTGTAATAACCGGAAGCTGCCCTCTGATTTCTTTCGTAATCTGTTTGTTCTTGATTCGCTCTCTCATGTTCGTTCTCCTCCATCTTTTTCTTTATGCAAAAGGGGATTTCCCCCTGAATTGCCTGCTTTATCGCACATTTCGCAGCTTTGCTGCTCAATGACCGTTAGCTGTCAAATACAAATCCAAAACAATTTTGGCTTTGTACTTTCCAGCTTTATCGCACAAAAAAAAGCAGGCTTACGAATTTGTTATTTCGCAAGCCTGCCTCAAATCTACTACTCATTATCTTTTTACTATATGCCGGATGGTCACATAGATTGCCCTCACAATATAATATGGGATCATAAGGCTTCCCAATAAACCACCCACAATAACACTCAATGCGATCATTCCAACAGTACCCCCAACATCATAGCCTCTGGGGATTAAAATGATACACATTTTATGTATTCCAAATGGAAGCCCTGCAAGGAACAGGAACATAAATAAATCTGTATTCCCGGTCACTCCCATAATCGTTTTTACCATCCAGAGCCAGAATGCCATAGCTGCCAGTGGTAACAATGCCTTCTTAATCACATCCACGAATGTCATTTTGAACACGCTCCTTATTGTCTGCCCATTCCTCTAACAATTTAAAAATCACATCTTCTATCTGCTCTTTTGTATAACTCTCCGGGAAAAACATCCGGAGCTTCTTTTCCGGCAGCTTCACCTGTAATTTCTCTGTTTTACCCTGGCAACAGATACGATCAATTTCCGGATATGTCAGTAAATGTTCCTTAGAACACTTCTTCATTTCCTGTGCCTGCTTCATGGATGGAACCATTTCATGGTTACCCATATACTGCAGCAATATATCCTGCTCCTCTTTTTTTAAATATGATAATTCAACAGCAGTATTAAACGGGAGCTGTTTATGATCAGCCATATCCAGAAGAACCGGATGTAATTCCGTCAGATGGATATACCTGAGAATCTGCCGTGTACTATCCTCTGAATTTTGGCTGATATCCTCTGCCGCCAACTTCTTGCCAACTTGGCAAGAAGTTAAATCACTTCGTTTGCCCTGACGTTTCAATGCATCATATTTCATCTTATAGGCAAATGCCTTTTCACTGATCAACAGTTCTTCACGCTGAATGTTTGAATCAACCATAATCACAGTCGATTCATCATCTGTCAGATCCTTAATAAGGACTGGCATGGTTTTCAAACCAGCAATCTCACACGCCCTCTTACGGCGGTGCCCTGCTATGATTTCATAACCGCCGGTGTCCTTTATTCTCACAATACCAGGCACCAAAACCCCATGCGTCCTCACACTTTCAGACAACTCAATCATCTTGTCATCATCCAGAACCTTAAACGGATGATTTGAGAAGGAATGCAGATTATCCAGAGCAATCTGTTGGATGCCTGCCTGTTCCTCACTTGTTGTTCCGAACAGGGCATCTAATGACTGTAACGGGATTGGCGTTGATTTCTTTTTACCTGCCATGTTCAAGAACCTCCTCCGTAAAACTCATATATGCTTTCGCAACTTTACCTTTTGGTTCGTATTTAAAAATACTCTGTCCCTCTCTGACCGCTTCTTTCATCCTGACAGAAAATGGAATATAATTGTCAAACACATGAATCTGATTTCCATAGGCATTATGAAGCAATTCCATATTGTTTCTGGCATCATTTGTATGGGCATCCACCATACTGAAAAGGATACCTGCAATCTGCAGTTTGGGGTTAATCTGTCTTCTGACTTTACCGATTGTCTTCAAGAGCTGTTGCAATCCCTTGATTGGAAGATAGGATGCTTCTACCGGAATCAATACTTCATCCGATGCTGCCAGGGCATTGATGGTGATCATACCCAAAGATGGCATACAATCTATCAAAACTGTATCGTACCTGTCTTTTACCCTGTTTAATATCTGTTTCAGGACAAACTCACGGCTCATTGCATTCACAAGCTGTACTTCTGTTCCTGCCAATCCAATATTGGAACAGATAATATCAATACCTTCCTCTGTATGCTGGATAAAGCAGTCTTCCGGAATATCTTCATCATTCAACACCATTTCCATCAGCGTTGTTAATGTTTCATTACTATTATCGCAGTCACGGAATCCAAATCCAGCAGACACATCTGACTGAGGATCAGCATCCACGACTAATACTTTCTTATTCATAAGAGCCAACCCTACGCCAAGATTTGCAGCACATGCGGATTTTCCAGTTCCGCCTTTCTGGTTGACTACGGATATAATCTTTGCCATATTCTTTATCACCTTTCTTTGATCTCAAATAAAAAAGAGGACTGAACCAGACAGCCGGAACTAATGTCCGTGCGAGCTAATTCAGTCCTAAAAATAAATATATTCAGTTATCACCGCTTTCGTGGTATAGTAAAAACATCTCAGCCATGTACTGAAATCTTTCTCTGTTTTAATTGGTTTTTTATAAAAGATCGGCCTTTCCTTCATAAATTCGTTGTTTCGTTGCAAGAATTTTTCAGGACCAAATCGCCTCAACCCCGCATGTTTACTGGGTTTCTGTTGATTTAGACTTATTTTACCATCAGCATCTCCTTCTCGTATTCCGGTCCAGTACAACATCTCAAAGGCATAATAGGATCTGGGCTTGTCCATCATTGCCTCGGCAAATTTCAGATACTGTTCCTTTGTCCAGAACTTCATTTCTTTCGGGACCTCTTTTCCCATACTTCCTGCCTGTCTTGCCGGATTGCTGGGCAGATTATAAT